>JACSRH010000065.1 GCA_014879855.1 Caldilineaceae bacterium
ATAATTATCAAACGTAAAGGTAGAAGGCCAATAGGTGGGCGGCACCGCTGAAGCTTCCGCCGGCGGCTTGACCGAAGTCAACGTCGACCAGAAGACGGGAAAGAGAAAAAGGATCGCGAGAAGGACGCAGACAACATAGAGTGCAAACAGACCGGCGCGGCGGCGCATCCGGCTAGACGTGCTGTGAATCGTGGTTGAAGAGGTGGTGACAGTCATGATCTTTTCCGGTCAGTAAGTCACATCGTCGCGCAGAATGCGCAGTTGAAGGATGCTGAGCGCGCCGAGAATGATGAGCAGAATGATCGACAGCGCCGCGCCGTACCCCATTTTGTAATAGGTAAAGGAATTATTGAAGATCCAGTAGACCGCGGTGATGGTCTGGTTCTGTGGTCCGCCGCGCGTCATGATGTAGAACTGATCAAACGAGAGATACGAGCCGATCACCGAGAGCACGAGCGCCAGCGCAAAGGTCGAGCGCAGCAGCGGCATCATGATGTGCGTCAGCCGCTGGCGATAGTTGGCGCCGTCCACCATCGCGGCCTGGTACAACTCGTCTGGAATGGCCTGCATGCCGGCCAGCAACAGGATCATGCTGAAGCCCACCGTTTTCCAGACAACGGAAACGATAATCACGCCCAGCGCCAGGTTTTTGTCGACAAACCAGATGATGGGGCGCTCGATCAGGCCGAGGTCGAGCAAAAGCCCGTTGATGATGCCCACCCGATCGTTGAGCAGCCAGACCCAAAGCAGGCTGGACGCGCCCAGCCCGATGACAACCGGGATGAAGTAGATCGTGCGAAAGACGCCGATGCCCCGCAGCGCGGTATTGACCAGCAGCGCCAGCGCAAAGGCCAGGATGAAGATCGCCGGCGTGACGAGCAAGGTGTATTGCGTGGTGAACCAGAGGCTGGCCCAGAACTGTTTATCGCGCGCCATCTCCACATAGTTCTGAATCCCCAAAAAGGTTGCCTGCCCCAAGAGCGGCCAGTCGTGCAGCGACATCCACGCGGTCATGAGCAAGGGGAAGATGAACATGGCCAGCGTGAACAACACGGCCGGCAAGACAAAAAGAAAGCCAGCGATGCTGCGCTGACGGTTGAGCGTACTGCGGCGCCGCGGTGGTTTGGCAATTGCTGCCGGTACAGTTGTCATAGGCTTTCAACCTGACTTGCTAACGTTGCACTTTACCAGAGTCACCAGAGATGACAGTCATTTTTTGGAAGTGACTGTCACCTCTGGATAACGCCCAAAACACAAAGAGAAAGCTTTTATTGCTCGGACAGAATCTTGGTGAACTCCTCCTGCGCGGTCGTCACCGCTTCATCCACCTTGCCATCGAAAACCGCGGTCTGGATCATTTTCAGCCACGGGCCGTTGGCGTCGTTGAAGAGCTGGTTGTAGACGACAGTGTAGGGCGTCCGCCCCATCGCCATTGCCTGCGCGGCGGTCGTCAGGCGCGGATCCTTGGCGAAGAATTCATTTTCGGCCAGGTCGGTGCGCACAGGCAGGCTGTTTTCCTGAGCGTAGTAGGTCAACTGCACCTCGTCGGAGCTCATCCATTTGATAAACTCAAAGGCCTGCTCCGGATACTTCGAGCCAGCCGGGATGGCGATGCTGTCGCCGCCCGCGAAGGAGGATGCGCCCTCTTCCATGCCCGGGAGGAAGGTCACGCCAAAGTCGAGATCGGGGAAATTGGTCTTCAGGTTGTTAATCAGAAAGGCGCCGGTGCCAGCCATACCGATCGTGTTGGTGGTGAAGGCATTGGCAAAGTCAGTGCCAGTGTCAGCCTGCGCGCCGGGCGGGATCAACCCGTCGGCCCACATCTGGCGATAGAAATCGAGCGCAGCCGCGACTTCGGGGTCGGTCAGGGTGGCAGCGGTGCCTTCTTCGTTCAACACGTCGCCGCCGCTGGCCCAGATGTAGGGCAGGAAGGTGAAGGCGTTGCAGCCAGCGCACGCACCGGAGAAGTAGTAACCGTAGATGCCGTCGCCCAGCGCAGAAATCTGAGCCGCGGCGTCGGCGATCTCGCCCCACGTCTTGGGCGGGTTCTCCGGGTCAAGGCCGGCCTGCTCAAAGAGGCCCTTGTTGTAGATCAGGAAAGATCCTTCAGCGTTGAAGGGCAGACCGTAGATCTTGCCGTCGTAGGTCGCCAGCCGCACGTGCGACGGGCTGAGGCTGTCAAAGTAGGGCAGCGCCTTGGCGAAATCGGTAATGTCAGTGAGCTGATCCGCCGCGGCAAACTGCGGCACATAGATCAGATCGACCGCCATTAAGTCGGGCGGCGCGCCCGCGCCGACCGAAGCGCCAACCTTGGTCATGTAGTCACTGCCTGGAATTACCGTGATCTCGATCTGGTCTGCGTGTGAATCGTTCCACGCGTCGACAAGTTTGCGCACCTGCTCCTGGTTGCTGTCGCGCGTCCAGAATGACATGGTGACGCCACCGGCCGCCTGCTCTCCTGACGCCTGCTCCCCTGGCGCCTGCTCCCCGGTGGGCGCAGCCGCCGGCGCGGTGCACGCGGCCAGCGCAAGCGTCACCATCATGCTCAAAACAACGAGTAGCCTACTCAAACGTTGCATGACAAATTCTCCTCCTGTAAAAATAGTGACCTGTAAAGTAATAGAATTATCGGTCAACGGCGAAATTGCCGCTTCTCCCAAACATCATGCATGACAACCGCTTTTCTCTGCGAACCTCTGCCTCTCAGCAACTCTGCGTCAAAGCTGTTCTCGAAGCCTGCCCAGCCGCGCCACAAGACTCGCGCACCTGCAGACAGCCGCGCACCTGCACTTCCTCGCTAACCTCCAGCTTACCCGCCATACGGTCGAGCAACATCTGGGCGGCAGCCTGTCCCAGCGCGTAACAGGGCAGCGTCACCGTCGTCAGCCGGGGGCGAAAGGTGCGGCTGATCTCGCGGTCATCATAGCCGACCACTGCCACGTCGTGCGGGACGCGCAGCCCGGCATCCTGCAGCGCATAGATAGCGCCAGCCGCCATCAAGTCGTTGCCGGCAAAGAGTGCAGTCAGGCGCGGGCGCGCCTCCAGCAGGCGTTGCAGGGCTGCGTAGCCGCTCTCCAGCTCCCAGTCGCCGCGTGCGACGAGCGCAGCGTCGAACTCAAGCCCGGCGCCCGCCAATTCCGCGCGATACCCTTCCAGCCGCAGCGCCGAGGCGTAGTACTGCTCCGGCCCGTTGATGTACCCAATGCGCCGGTGACCCAGGCTGAACAAATGGCGCATGGCCAGATGCGCGCCGTAGCGTTCGTCGGGGATCACCGAAGCCTGCCCCGGCGCGGCGAACTGGCGATGCACAAAGACGTAGGGTTTGCTGGCGAGGTCCAGCGATTCGACCGCGGTATGGTGCCAGGTCTCCGAAAACACAATGCCGTCGATCGAGCGGCTGACCAGATCATGAATGGCTTCGCGCTCGGCGTCCGGATCCCAATCGGCGCTGATGATCACGCAGAGATAGCCAGCCTGACGCAAGCCATCCTGGATGCCACGGATGATCTTGGTGGAGAAAGGGCCAGTAATGTCATCGGCAATGATGCCCACTGTCGCCGAGCGATCGGTGCGCAGACTGCGCGCCGCCACATTGGGGCGATAGCCCAACGCGTCCGCGGTGGCAAGGATGCGCCGGCGCGTCTCGACGCCGACCGGGTGGTCTTTATTATTGAGCACGCGCGAAACTGTGGCAATCGAAACACCAGCAGCTTCGGCAACATCACGGATGGTGATTGGCATAAGATCGAACAGGGAAAACGTTTACCAAGTAAGTGGTACTGTAATAGAAAACGTTTACCTTGTCAAGCGGAGTTTTTCGGGATTTCAGCGCCCGCGCGTCACTCACGCGTTCGGCCATCCCAACCGGTTAGCGGCCGACATAACGCAATGGCCCATTTGCCGCTCCTTATCGTTGTTCGACAGATTTGGCAAAACTAGGCAGAATAGTGCTTCGGAACGCGCCAGGTCAACAGTCTTTCGGCAAGACCCTTGACACGGCCTTTTTTGCGCAAAGCGCGCACCAGCATCATTCGAAAGGCAAATAGAGCCATGCAATTCGTCACCTATCTCCACCAATCGCAACCGCGCGCAGGCATCGTCGCGGACAATACGGTGCTTGACCTCGTAGGGCTGATCCAGGCGTTCAACAGCACCACGCCCATTACAGCCTGGGGCGATCTGCGCCAATTTATTGCTGACAGCGCGGCGCTGTCAGTGGCAGCCAACGCGCTGGACTGGTGGGAAACCGCACGGACGCCAGATATCATCACCCTGCCGCTGAACGAAGCGCGGCTCTGCGCCCCGATCCTGGCGCCGGAGAAGATCGTCTGCGTCGGTCTGAACTATCGTCGCCACGCCGCCGAATCGGGCATGGCCGTGCCGACGTCGCCGGTGCTCTTCTCGAAATTCAACAACACCTTGGCCGGCGCCGGCGACGCGATCCCGTTGCCGCCAGTCGCGGCGCAATATGACTACGAAGTGGAGTTGGCCGTCGTCATCGGACGGCACACGGCGAACGTGAGCGAGGCGGAAGCCCTGAATTACGTGTTTGGCTACTGCACGGCGAATGATTTAAGCGCCCGCGACTTGCAGATGCGCACCAGCCAGTGGCTGCTCGGCAAAACCCTCGACAAATTCTTGCCGCTTGGCCCCGCGCTGGTGACCGCCGACGAAGTGGGCGATCCGCAGGCGCTGGCCGTGCGCTGCTGGGTCAACGGCGATCTGCGCCAGAACTCCAACACAGCTGACATGGTCTTCCCGGTGGCGCACCTCGTCTCCTACATCTCGCAGCACATGACCTTGCAGCCGGGTGACATCATCCTCACCGGCACGCCTGAGGGCGTTGTGCTTGGCCGGGCGCAGAAGGACTGGCTCGTTCCCGGCGATGAAGTCGTGGTCGAAGTGGAGAAACTTGGCAAACTTGCCAATCGCATGGTGAAGGGGTAAAAGCGAAAAAGAAAGAGGGGGAGAAGAAAGAGGAAGAAGAGGGAGATTTCATAATTGAGTATTCGTCCTCGTCTCCTCCCCCTCGCCCCCTCTCTCCTTCTCTCTTTCGCTACGCCGCCCCCGCGGCCGTCGATAACGCGCCCACCCCATCAGTGCGGTGCGTCGCGTGCACAACCTGTTCCTGCCGTTTGAACTGGCTCATGTAGAGATTGTAGTAGAAGCCTTGCCTGGCGAGCAGTTCCTCATGCGTGCCGCGCTCGATGATCTCGCCCTTGACCAGCACCAACACCTGGTCGGCATTGCGGATCGTGCTGAGGCGGTGCGCGATGACAAAGCTGGTGCGCCCGGCCAGCAACTGCTCCAGCGCGGCCTGGATCTGCCGCTCGGTGCGCGTATCGACGCTGCTCGTCGCTTCGTCCAGGATCAGCAGCCGCGGGTCGGCCAGCGCCGCGCGTGCAATGGAGAGCAACTGACGCTGCCCCTGGCTGAGCCCCGCGCCGCGCTCGCCGAGGATGGTGTTGTAGCCTTCGGGCAGCCGTTCGACAAAATCGTGGGCGCGCGCCAACTGCGCGGCCGCGACGACCTCGTCGTCGCTGGCTTCGGGACGGCCGTAACGGATGTTGTTCATCACCGTGTCGCTGAAGAGAAACGAATCCTGCAACACGACGCCGATCTGCCGGCGCAAACTTTCCAGCCTGACCTCGCGCACGTCGATGCCGTCGATGGTCACCTGGCCGGTCGCGACATCGTAGAAGCGCGGCAGCAGGTTGACCAGCGTCGTCTTGCCCGCGCCAGTGGGGCCGACAATGGCGACAGTCTGACCCGGCTCCGCACTCAGGTTGATGCCTTTGAGCACTGGCTCGCCGCGCTTGTACTCGGCGCCGACATTGTTGAAGACCACGCGCCCCTGAATTTGCGGCATCGGTCGGGCATCGAACTTTTCCACGATTTCCGGCTGCTCGTCCAACAGGTCGAAGATGCGTTCTGCACCGGCGATGGCGCTTTGAATGTTCGCCCACAGCACCGCGATCTGGGAGATCGGTTGATTGAAGCGCTGTGCATAGCCGATGAAGGCAATGATCAGACCGAGCGTCACCGCGGAGCCGCCCAACAACTGTCCTTGCAACATGAAGATGCCGCCGACGCCCGCGACAATGGCGATGGCGACATAGCCAAGCGCCTCCAGCGAAGGCGCCAGCGCCGAGGTGTAGGCCACCGCGCGCACGTTGGCGTCGCGGTTGGCCGCGTTGCTGACCCGAAACGCTTCGATGTTGGCGTCCTCGCGGCTGAACGCCTGCACCTCACGCACGCCAGAGATGCTTTCCTCCAGCTCGGCGTTGACATTGCCGATCTCTTTGCGCGTGACGCGGAACGCTTTGCGCGCCTGTCCACTGAACCAGACGGTCACAACCGCCATCACCGGGACAACGGCCAGGCTCAGCAGCGCATACGCCCAATTGAGCGCCAACATGTTCCAGGCAATCCAGACCAGCAGCAGCGCGCCGCCCAGCACCTGAATCAGCGCAAAGCTGATCGCCTGCTGGATGGTGCTGATGTCGTTCGTGATGCGGCTCATCAGGTCGCCGCTTTCGTTGCGGCTATAGAAACCCAGCGTCAGTTTTTGCAGATGCTCGAAAACCTGCACCTGCAACCTTCGCAACACGTGCTGGCCAGCCCACGACATCAGGTAAAACATAGCGCCGCCCGTGAGCGCACCCACCACAAAGAAAGCGATCAGGCCAAGCACAAGCCTTCCCAACCCAGCCATATATTCCGTCGCCGGCGCTCCGACCGGCACGTCGCCAAACCAACATGCAAAGTCGCTGGCATTGTTCGTCGTCATGTCCCCGGGCGCCATGCCCTGAGCAGACTCATTGCTGCGGATTTGCGCAGTCACCGCAGGCGTCAGGTAACAATCGACCGCCTGGCCCAGCAACTCCGGCGTCAGCACCTGCACCCAGGCATTGGCCACCATCATCAGCAGCACAAAGAGCAACGCCAGCCAGAAGGGTTTGAAATAGGTGATCAGCCGTCCCAGCGTGCGTCCGACGCTGCGCGGCTTGCTGGTTTCCTGTTCGAGTAATCCTCGTGGGCCGCCAATCATAGCATCAACTCCAGTTCTTTATCGACAGGCTCGGCTGTCGGGTCTTCCACCAATTGGCTGCGGTAAATCTCTGCGTAAATGGGGCTGTCTTCGATGAGGTCCACATGCCTGCCCTGCGCCACGATCTTTCCCTTTTCAAGCACGATAATTTTATCGGCATTGAGCACGGTGCTGATGCGCTGTGCAATGACAAAACTGGTGCGCCCCTTCATCAACTGGTCGAGCGCGTGCTGAATCACCGTCTCGGTCTGCACATCGACCGCGCTGGTCGAATCGTCCAGAATCAGAATGCGCGGGTTGAGCAGCAGTGCGCGCGCAATGGCGATGCGCTGCTTCTGCCCACCGCTGAGCGTCGCGCCGCGTTCGCCCACCGAGGTGTCGTACCCCTCCGGGAAACCCACGATAAAATCGTGCGCGGCGGCGGCCTTGGCCGCGGCGATCACGTCGTCGTCGGTTGCATCCGGGCGGCCATAGGCGATGTTGTCGCGGATCGTGCCGGTGAAGAGGTTGGTCTCTTGCAGCACAATGCCGATCTGCCGGCGCAGCGACTCGATAGTGACATCGCGCACGTCGCTGCCATCCACCAGGATGCGCCCGCCGGTCACGTCGTAGAAGCGTGGGATCAGGTTGATCACGCTGCTCTTGCCGCTGCCCGTGGCGCCGAGGATGGCCAGGGTTTCGCCCGGCTCCGCACGAAAACTGACGCCATTGAGCACCAGCTCTGTGCTGCCAAAATAGCGGAAGGAGACATCCTCGAAGACCACAGCGCCCTCAATCGGCGGCAACGGCGCGGCGCCGGGCTTGTCGGTCACTTCATTGTGCGCGTCGATGATCTCGAAGACGCGATTGGCGCTCGCCGCGGCCTGGCTCATCTGCGAGATGATAAAGCCGAGCTGGCCAAGCGGGAAGAAGACGTAGACAAGGTAGAGGCTGAACTTCTGCCACTCGCCGATCGTCAGCGTGCCTTCGATGATCTGGTTGCCGCCAAAGTAGAGCACCGCGGCTTGGCCCAGATTGGCGATAAGAAAGATAATTGGAAAGAGGAAGCTGAAGATGCGCGCGACGTAGATCTGCTGATTCATCAACGCCACGGCCGCATCGTCAAAGCGTTTCTGCTCTTTTTTCTCCGCGGCAAACGCTTTGACCACCTTGATGCCTGCCAGATTTTCTTGCAGAATCGTGTTCAACGTCGAAAGCTTTTGCTGCACCTTGATGAAGAGTGGCTGTGTGATCGCGCCGAAGGCCATAAAGATCACCATCGCCACTGGCAGGATCGGCAGCACCACCAGCGTCAGTTGCAGGTTGGTGAGCAGCAGCATGATCAGCGCGCCGGTGAGCAGCACCACCGCCTGCACCGCCAGCAGCAATCCCTGGCCGATGAACAGGCGCACCTTTTCCACGTCGTCCGTCGCCCGGATCATCAGTTGGCCGGTGCGGTTGCGGTCATGATAGCTGAAAGAAAGGCGCTGAATCTTGGCAAAGAGGTCGTTGCGGAAGTCAAAGGCCACGCTCTGCCCGGCCTTTTCCGACATGTAGGATTGTGCAAAGGCAAAAACGCCGCGCACCACCGCCAGCACCAGAATCAGCGCGATCGCCCAGTAGAGCGGCGCCAACGGGTTGTTGAGAATCTGGTCAAACTCTGCCACGCTCATGCCGGTCTGGGCGAGCATGTTGGCCTGCATCTCGGCCGGCGCCTGGGAAAGCTGTTGCGCCATCATCCCGCGCGTCACCGCGTCGAGAATGTTCTGCACAAGCTGCGGCACCAGCAATTGCGCGCCTGTGCTCAGCAGAAGCGCGCCATAGGCAGCCAGGGCTATGTTGCGATAGTGGCCCAGGAAGCGAATCGCACGGCCCAGGTTCTGGAAACTGGGCCGCGCCCGCTTTGGGCCTTTTGGTTGTGAGGTCACACACCCCCCTTTCAATGCGCTGTTCTAAAAAGATTTGTTCAAGCCGCGTGGCGGAGACATCCGCCTGAAATTTACCATAACGAGCAGACGGAGATGTTGACGCCCCGCCTCTGACGCCAGTGATTTACTCCACAGTGTGGTCAGGCGCTTCCTGCTCTGGCTCGACCGCGCAAGGGCAGCCGCCGATTTCTGCAAGCAATGCACCATGCAGCTTGCTCAGTAACCGCTGGAGTTGCGCAATCTCCTGGGAGGTAAAGGATGCCAGCGGTTGATTGAGATAGCGCGCGTGCAGTGGCGTGTACTTCTGCACGATGGCGCGCCCTGCTTCGGTCAAGTGGATCTTGAATTGGCGTCGATCTTCTTGATCCAGTTCGCGTTCGATCAGGCCGCTCTCTTCCAGCGCGCGTAGGTGGTCGCTGATCGTATTCTTGGCGACCTGTTGGGTGCGGCTCAGGTGCGTGGGGTTGACCGCACCCTGGCCCAATTGCTCCTCCACCCACAGGCGCAACAAGATGCGCCAGCGCGGCGCGGTCACCGGGCCGTCGCGTGTGACTTCGTGGAGCAGACGGTCGTAGGCATGATCCACCGCGCGCACGAGTCGCAACACCTCAAAGCCATGCGCACCCGCGACGCCGGCATCCGCAAGCAGCTTATCCAGAATCTTTGTTGCCGGCAGCGGCGCCATCGCTGAGATTGTCATGGGGCGAATTGTACGCCTCCGAACTAATTTCGCAATGTAGGCTTGCTTCAAGTTTCGATGACATGAGGCTGTGTGCTGTACAATCGCGGCTAGAACATGCGTCAGGCAACACGCATTACGCGTCACACGGTCACACGGTCACACGGTCACACGGTCACACGGTCACACGTCACGGAAAGCTTTCATGCTGGCGGCTTATGCACAAACGTTGCGCGCGACCAGCCGCAACGCTCGAATCGTTCTGTTGTTGTCGGCCATCATGGGCTTGAGCATCGACGGCGGCATCTATTCGGTCATTTTGAACCTCTACGTCCTGCGGCTCAACTTTGGCCCGGAGTTTGTGGGACAGATCAACTCGATGGCGAACCTCACTTTTGCTTTGGGCAGTTTGACGGCCGGTTGGCTGGGCAGCCGCTACGGCAGCCGGCGCATCATGATCGTGGGGCTGGGAATTGGCGCGGTGGGCGCGCTGGCGCTGCCGGTGGCGGATTTGACGCCGCCAACCTGGCGCATTGTCTGGCTGAACACCACGCTGATCCTGATTTACGCGGGATTGGCCTTCTATTTTGTGAACTCCGGCCCCTTTTTGATCGGCGTGACCGCGGTGAGCGCGCGCGGCGCCATTTTCGCCGTGCAATCCGCCATCAGCGGCATGGCTTCCTTTGTGGGCGGTCTGATCGGCGGCATCCTGCCGGTGCTCTTTGCGTCGGTGATGATGGTCTCCATGCTGAAGCCGGCGCCCTATCGCGCGCCGCTGCTCGTCGTCGGCGTGCTGATCGTGGTCGCCTTCTTCATTGTGCTGCGCACGCGCGACCCTGGCCCGGATGAAGCGGAGCCAGAAACAGTCGAAGCACAACCAGGCGCACCGCGCCCGCGCTCCGCTTACTCGCTTATCGTCTTTATGTCGGTGGTGCGTTTTCTGCAGGTGGCGGGCGTCGGCGCCGCGGTGACTTTCTTCAATGTCTACATGGACAGTGGCCTCCAGGTTTCGACGCCGATGATCGGCATTGTGTCGGCGTCGGCGCGCCTGCTGGCCGTGCCGATTGCGCTGCTCGGGCCGGTGCTGGCGCGGCGCATCGGCTACGGCGAGGCGTCCGTGCTGGGCTCGCTCGGTGCGTTTCTGAGCCTGCTGCCGCTGGCGTTGATCCCCACGCCGGCCGCGGCAAGCATCGGCTTTGTCGGGCTGCTGGCTTTCACGTCGATCCGCTTCCCAACTTTCTATGTTTTCATGATGGAGCGCACGCCCCCGCGCCTGCGCGCGGCGATGACCGGGGCCGGCGAGATGGCGGCCGGCTTCAGCTTCGCGCTGATCTCGCTGATCGGCGGTTTTCTGATCGTGCGCTACGGGTATGACGCCACATTTCTGCTCGCCGCCGCGATGACCCTGCTGGGGACGCTGATCTTCGGCGTGTATATCTGGTGGTTGCGAAAACGCCCCGGCGCCGCGGTCTTCATCCCGCCGCCGCGCCAGGAGACGACAATCATACCGCCGCTCGTGGGGCAGCCGACGCTGGAGGAGGAGGGAGATTAGAGATTAGAGATTGGGAAGGCATGAGGATGGCTTTTCGCCCCTCGCAACTCGCCCCTCTTAACTCGCAACGCCTACGGAAAGCGCCGCCGCGCTTGCTCCATCTCAACGGCGGTGGCAGTGAAGCGATAGAGGCGGGCGGGGCGATGGTCGCCGGCGCGCATGTTGCCGGTCGGCTCGATGACGCCCGCGGCCAGCACCTTGCGGCGGAAGTTGCGCTTGTCGAGCGGTTCGTGGAGGATCGTCTCGTAGACGCGCTGCAACTCGGAGAGGGTGAACTCGCTGGGCAACAGCAGAAAACCGAGCGCGGTCCATTCCAGCTTCCAGCGCAGCCGTTGCAGCGCGTAGTCGAGGATGGCCTGATGGTCGAAAGCGAGTTCGGGCAGCGCGTAAATATCCCACCAGCGCGCCTCGCCGGCATCGGAGGCGCCGTGCACTTCCTGCTGCGCCACTTCCTCGGCGCTCAGCAGCGCAAAGTAGGCGACGGTGATCACGCGCGTGCGCGGGTCGCGGTCGGGCTTGCCCACGGTGTACAGTTGCTCCAGATAGACATTGGAGACGTTGGTCTCCTCCTTTAGTTCACGCAGCGCGGCGTCGTAAAGATCCTCGTTCTCGCCGATGAAGCCGCCGGGCAACGCCCATTTCGCCTTGAACGGGTCGTTGGCGCGCTTGATCAGCAGCACGCGCAGTTGATCTTCCTGGAAAACAAAGAGAATGATATCGACAGTGACGGCGGGTCGGGGATGGTCGTACTGATACCGTTGTTTTTTGGGTTCGGTCAAGGATTCGTTCACGGGTAACCTCACACTGCATTGTGTTGGTCGGAAGCAATTGAAAGTGTCATCGTGACAACATCCTCAGCCATTTTGCCACAGATCATGGCGTGTGGCAATTTGTGCGCTCTTTGCTGCCTCCCTTTCCGATTTCCCCAATTACTTGCCGTCATGATACGCTGCGCAACTTATGCTGATGCGTTTTTTGCGGCGAGTACAGCCGCTGTTTGTGGTGCTGGCCGTGATCCTGATCGCCCTGCTGCTGCGCAGCCAGTGGCAGGAGTTGCGCAGCTATGCGTGGCAGATCACTCCCTTCTGGCTGGCGGTTTCGGCCGGTTGTCTGGCCGCGGCGTGGGCGGTCGAAGTGCTGCTCTGGCTGCGCCTGCTGCGCGCGGTCGGCGGTCATCTACCCTACTGGCCCGCGGTGCGCATCTGGTTTCTCAGCGCCATTGTGCGCTATATTCCTGGCAATGTCTGGCAGCCGCTCTCGATCACGCTGTTGGCGCAGCGCCGCGGCGTCAAGCCGGAAGCGACCCTCACCAGCATTGTGCTCTATCAGGCGATCATTCTGCTGGCGGTGGCGCCGATCGCCGCTGTTTATTTTGCCGTGACAGACAATTGGGGGGTGTTGACCGACCTTGTGCGCGACGCACCGTGGCTGACCACCGGAGGAGTGACCACCGGAGGAGTGATCACCGGAGGAGTGATCACCGGGGGGTTGATCACCGGGGGGTTGATCACCGCGGGGCTGACGCCGCTGGTCGTTTTTGTGCTCCAGCCGGCATGGCTGATCGAGATCGTCAACTGGGGCTTGCAGCGTCTGGGGCGTGCGCGCCTGCCGATCGGGTTGACGCGGGCCGCGCTGGTGACGGCGCTGGCGCTCGCCCTTGTGGATTGGCTGCTCTGGGGCGCGGCCTTTGCCGCGCTTGCCTTTGGCGTCAATCAATACACGCCTGCCGCCATGGCGTCGCTTGCCCCGCACCTGATCGCCGTCTACCCGGTGGCGTATGCCATCGGGTTCCTGAGCTTTTTCACGCCAAGTGGGTTGGGCGTGCGCGAAGGCGCGCTGTACCTGCTGCTGGCGCCAATTACCGGCGGCGCGACCATCACGCTGCTGGCAGTAGCCATGCGCCTCTGGACGACGCTGGGCGAGGTGATCGCGGCTGGGATCAGCGCGTTGATCCCGGATCGCATTGCCGATCGCACGGCTGAGGCGGCGGCAGGTCAGCCCGCGGCCACAGGGGGCGAGCGCGACCTGCGCAAAGGATTGACGTAAGTGGTGACAACAGGCGCGCACACACACACTGCCTGGCTCCCCGCGCACCGCGCGCGCGTGCTCATGGCATGTTTGCTGGCCTTTGGCCTGGCGACCTTTCGCCTGGATTTTCAGAGCCTGTGGTACGACGAGGGCGTGACCGCTGCCGTGGCGCAACAAGGACTTGCTGAACTGACGCGCTGGACCGCGAACGACATTCAGCCGCCGCTTTATTACTATGTCGTGGCAGTGTGGGGGCAATGGGCTGGCTGGAGCGAGTGGGCGCTGCGCTTCCCGGCCGCGTGGTTCGCCACGCTGACAACGCCACTGCTGGCCGTGTTGACGCTGCGTCTGAGCCGATCCACGCGCGCGGCGCTGCTCGCCGCACTCTTTGCCGCGTTCCATCCGCTGCTGGTCTACTATGCGCAAGAGGCGCGCATGTACGCCCAGTTGACCGCGCTCGGGGTGCTGGCCGCCTATCTACTGCTGCGTCTGGCCGATGATCCTGCACCTGCCTGGTGGCAATGGGGTGCGTTTGTGGCGGTGGGAGCGGCGGCAATCTACACCCACTATTTTGCCATTTTCTTGCTGATCGGGCTGGCCGCGGCCTTTGCGGTCGATCTGCGGCTTTGGTCGCCGCGCGTGGCTGCGCGGCGAAAATTGTGGGCGTTGCTGGGGGCCGGCGCGCTGGTGCTGTTGCTCTATACGCCCTGGCTGCGTGCGATCCTCGGCCAGCTGGCCGAGGATCGCA
>JACSRH010000064.1 GCA_014879855.1 Caldilineaceae bacterium
ACTGACGTTGGTCTCAACCCGGCGCTACTCGTCCGGCGTCCGCATGCGAGTGATCGTCAGATGCGCGTTGCCAGCAGGGGCCTCCACCGTGCTGCGTGCGCCGTCAGGCCAGGTGATCTCCAATGCCTGCGCTGTCGCACCGGCGGGAATGGCAAAGTGCGCCTGCGGCGCGTCGCCGCTCAAATAACCGCTGCCCACGCGCAGGTCGCGCCAATATGCGCTTTGGTCGGTCACCAACCGCAGCCGCGCACCGATGGCAAAGAGGTTAGCCGCGCCAGGCCAGCGCAGATCGACGAGCAACGGCTCACCGCCGCGACAGAGCTGGTTCTCGAAGAGACGCACTGGCCCGCGCAGATTGTTGACGACGATGTCGAGGTCGCCGTCGCCGTCGAGATCGGCCATCACCATGCCGCGGCCGCTGTTGGCGGAATTGAGCTTCCAGCCAGGCATCGGTTCAAAGTACAATCCTTCCTCGTTGCGGAATGCCTGGTTTTCCTCAACCAGCTCATGATCCGGCAGGTGTGCGAAAAGACGCTCCTCGATCATGCCGTTGACGGTGTAGAGATCGACATAGCCGTCGAGGTTGAGATCGCCAAATTTGCCCGACCACGTCCAGCCGGTGCCGTCGATCCCCCAGTCCGGCGCCTGATTCCAATAGCGGCCATCGTCCCCACGCACCAGCAGCACATTTTCCATGATCTGCGGATCAGCGGCTACGTGCGTCTGCACCATGCCCACCATCATGCTTTCCATCATCGACGCCCAGCCGCCTGTTGATTCGCCCGGATATGGTTTCATGTCAGTGGCGAAGATCTCAAAGCGGCCATCGTTGTCAATGTCGGCCTGATCATAGCTCATGGTGCTGTGCGTCATCGAGACCAGCCGCTCGCTGGCTTCCTGCCAGCCGTCATCGGTGCGCAGCCAGGCTATATCCGGCATGTTGAAGTCGTTGCCGACCAGTATATCGGGGCGGCCGTCACCGTCGAGGTCGGGAAAAAGGATCGCCAGCGCCTGCGCCTCCGCGGCCAGCGCAGTCATGCGGAAGTGGCGCGCACCACTTGGTGCAGAATCATTCTCAAAGAAGAAGACGCCCCGCCGCGCGTTGCCGACAATATATTCGTTGCCGCGCTCGGTGAGCAGACCGGCGTCGTAGCTGGCAACCACCAGATCGAGATCGCCGTCGCCGTCGAGATCGGCCCAATTGGTCACATAGGCGGGCGCGGCCACACCGGGCAAGACGCGGCGTTGGAAGCGGCCTTCTCCCTGATTCTCGAAATAGTTGAGCGCGCCTGTGTTGCGCGTGAGGATAAGGTCGAGGCGGCCATCAGCGTTGACGTCGACGATCTTGACATCGCGCGTTTTGCCGCTGGAAAGTGGCGCCTTGCGAAACGTCAGATCGCCTTCGTTCCAGAAGATCGCATCGTCGCCATCATGGTTGCCGAGCACCAGGTCGAGGTCGCCATCGCCGTCAAGGTCGCCAGTGGCGACGCCGGCCCCGTTGGCCTCGAACATCTGCACCACATTGTTTGCAATCGCCGTAACGTGGTCGAGGGTGTGCGTCACAAAGCGGTCGGTGCACACGTCGGGTGCAGACAGCCGCGTGCGTTCGACAGTCACAGGAGCCTGCCCGCTCAGGGTCGGGTCCGGCTCATCCTGAGCGGCTATCTGGTTGGAGAACGCCATAATGGCGGCGGCTACGATCAGAAGCGTGAGGACAAGTCTGCCTGCACGTCTGTCGTGAACGGTGCAAAAAAAATTGTGAGCTAAGCCAGTTTTACGATCCATGCGTCTCAAATGCTTTGCACAATCGATTCCGAACAAGTACACTCATTGGGTTTACCATAGCCGGTGCACACGCGCAACTCACTGGCGACGTGCGGGCTGCTTCCTGCAAAGTTGGCAAGGCTGATGCACACGTCGACGCACACCGGCGCCGGGAAGGAGGCTTGAAGTGCACCATCAGCCGCGTGGCCCATTGTCGATTCCCGACGAGGTTATTCAATTTGAGACGGGACGCCCCTCCGCCGCGTGGCATCTCTTGCTTGACGCCAGCGGCGCCCGCACGTTCAGCCACGCGCAATTGATCGGGCATCTACAGGATATTTACGGGCTGGATACGCGCTGGGCGAGCACGCTGGCCGTGCGCTATGAAGCCGCGTGCGGCATTGAGCGCGAGGTCACGGTCCCAGCAGATCTGGTGGCGGCCATGATTTTTAAAGCGACCGCACGGCAGCGCTTTGAGCAACTGGCGCGCGCTGAGCAGTGCAGCTTGCTGGTCTGGCTCGATCAGGCCGCGGACGCGCAGGAACGCAACGCACGTATCAGCGACCTGCTGGATCGACTCCAACGCGGCGACCCGATTTGATTTGGCGGCGTGCAAGCGTGAAGCTTGAGCAAAGCGACCGCCAGGAGAGGCATCCAGGCGCAGATGCACGCCAATCAGCACAGACAAGTGCAAAGCGGCCACGCATCTGTGTTCTTCTGACTTTCCGTATTTTGATCCATGTGCATCCGCCCAGCCCGCGCCATCCGCGTGCTGTTCTTCTCGTGTTGGCGGCGCAATCTCACGCGTTGAAGAATATCTACTGATTTTTTGATTGGAGGAACGCTGTGCTACACTTGCCCCGTTTATGAAGTCGGCGGCGTTGCCGCCGATTTGCAATTCTACTGGCAGTGCAAACTGGATCCCAGACAGGGCGTTCCCTGAACTTATCAACATAGGGCGGGTTTTGTAATCCGCAGCGGGTATAAAATGAGCAAAAAACTGGTTATTGTCGAGTCGCCAACCAAGGCCAAAACCATTAGCAAGTTCCTTCCCAGGGACTACCAGGTGAAGGCAAGCATGGGGCATGTGCGCGATCTGCCTGCTTCAGCCGCCGAAATCCCGGAGAAGCACAAAGGAGAGGCGTGGTCGCGGCTGGGCGTCAATGTCGAGGCGGATTTCGACCCGCTCTATGTGATCCCAGACAAAAAGCGCAAGCTGATCGCCGAACTCAAGAGTGCGCTCAAGGATGCCGACGAGCTGATCCTGGCGACGGACGAAGACCGCGAGGGCGAAAGCATCGGCTGGCATCTGCGCGAGGTGCTCAAGCCCAAACAGCCGGTGCGCCGCATGGTTTTTCACGAGATCACACGTGAGGCCATCGAGCAGGCGCTGCGTGAAACGCGCGACATCGACCTTGACCTGGTGCACGCACAGGAGACGCGGCGCATTCTCGACCGGTTGGTCGGCTATACGGTGTCGCCGCTGCTCTGGCGCAAAATCGCGCCCAAACTTTCGGCCGGGCGCGTGCAGAGTGTGGCTGTGCGGCTGCTTGTCCTGCGCGAGCGTGAGCGCCGCGCCTTTGTGACCGGCCAATACTGGGATCTCAAGGCGCTGCTCAATAAACGTCCTGACCAGCCGGGCCATCGCTTTGAAGCGACGCTGGTCTCAGTGGACGGCAAACGCGTCGCCTCCGGCCGCGATTTCGACGAACACACCGGTCAGATTGCGGCGGGCAAGGATGTGCTGCTGCTCAACCAGCAAGAGGCGGAGACCCTGCGCCAGCGACTGCTGCAGAGCCAGTGGCGGGTCGCGGAGGTGGAGGAGAAAGACGCCACGCGCTCGCCCTATGCACCCTTCACGACGAGCACACTGCAACAGGAGGCCAACCGCAAACTGGGCATGAGCGCGCGCGAGACAATGCGCGTCGCCCAGCATCTGTACGAAAACGGCTACATCACCTATATGCGTACGGATTCGGTCAATCTGAGCGAAGAAGCCATCACCGCGGCGCGGCGTCGCATCCGTGAAATGTATGGCGAGGAATACCTGAGTCCCTCCCCGCGGCGCTATCAGACCAAGACCGCCAACGCACAGGAAGCCCACGAAGCGATCCGTCCCGCCGGCGACCAGATGATCCCGGCCGACAGCCTGCCGCTTGATGGCCGCGAGCGTGCGCTCTACGATCTGATCTGGAAGCGCACGGTGGCGTCGCAAATGGCGAACGCGCGCCTCAAGTTGCGCACGGTTACGGTCAGTGTTGCGGACGCCGTTTTCCGCGCCAGCGGGCGCACCATCCTCTTTCCTGGCTTTTTCCGCGCCTATGTCGAAGGGTCGGATGATCCGGACGCCGCGCTGGAAAGCCAGGAACAGCCGCTGCCCGCGTTGGCAGTGGGCGAGGAAGTCGATTGTCGCGAGCTTGCGGCGGTCGGGCATGAAACCCAGCCGCCCGCGCGCTACACCGAAGCGACGCTGGTTAAGGCGCTCGAAGCCGAAGGCATTGGCCGGCCCAGCACCTACGCCACTATCATCGACACCATCCAACAGCGCGGCTATGTCTTCAAGCAGCGCAAGGAATTGGTGCCGACTTTCACCGCCTTCGCGGTCACCGAATTGCTGGAAAAGCACTTCGAGGATCTGGTTGACCTGAAGTTCACCGCCAACATGGAGCAACGGCTCGATGATATTTCGACGGGCGTGACCAATTATCTGGCTTATCTGCGCGAGTTCTATCTTGGCGAAGGCGGCCTGGAGAATCAGGTCAAGAGCCGTGAGGTCGCCATTGACCCCAGGCTGGCCAGCGCAGTGGCGCTTGGCAACCTCAATGCCGAAGTGCGCATCGGCCAGTATGGCCCGTACCTGGCGCGCGAGGAGAACGGCGACCGTCGCACGACAAATCTGCCGCCGACGCTGCCGCCCGCGGATCTGACTGATGAAATGGCGGACGCGCTGTTCAGCAAAAAGATCGATGGCCCGCAAGTCATCGGCAACGACCCCGAAAGCGAGCTGCCGGTGCTGCTCAAAGTCGGCCCGTATGGCCCATACGTGCAGCTTGGCGAGGATGACCCGAACACCAAGGCCAAGCCGAAGCGCGCCAGTCTGCTCAAAGGCATGGCGCCGGACGAGTTGACGATGGAAACTGCGCTGGCATTGCTCAGCCTGCCGCGCACAGTCGGCGAACACCCGGAGACGGGCAAGCCGGTGCAGGCCGGCGTCGGACGCTTTGGCCCCTTTGTGGTGCACGACGGCGTCTATGCCAACCTGCGTCCGCCGGATTCGGTGCTCGATATCGAGTTAGACCGCGCGCTGGAACTGCTGGCAGCCAAGGCAAGCGCCGCGGGCCGCCGCGGCGCGTCGAAAGTTGTCATCAAGGAGTTGGGCGATCACCCGGACGGCGGCGCGATCCAGGTGCTGGAAGGACGCTACGGCCCTTATGTCAGTTGGAACAAGGTCAACGCCACCGTGCCCAAAGACACCCAACCCGCGGATGTGACCTTGCCGCAGGCGCTGGCTTGGCTGGCTGAGAAGCAGGGCGCGCCGAAGACGACGCGCAAGGGCAGCGCCAAGAAGACAAAGACCGCGGGTGCAAAAACTGCCGGCACGGCGAAAAAGCCGGCTGCTAAATCCACAAAAACCACAAAAAGCGCCGCGACGACAAAGAAAGCCGCAACGAGTAAGAAAACCTCTGCAAAGACGAGCGCGCCAAACGCCAAGCCATAAAAACGTCAGGGGTCTCTCTATGGCCCCCCGTGGCCTGCCACGAACGGCTGTAAATGGCGAGCAAAATGGCGTTGCAGCGCGCCGCGGTAATCGTCGGGATACGCACGCAGCATCTCCTGCAGCGCGACCCCGTGCGCGTTTAGAATCGAGCCGAAGGTGACGTGCAGCAATTGGCGCGCGTCAAATTGATCGAGCAGCGCCGGCAGATCCTGATCGGCGACAGCCGCGCCTGGCGGCACATGCTCTGGGCGACAGTCCAGAAAATAGGTCTTTTTGTCGTGCTCATAATGGTCGCGCCCGGTGTCCAAGATGCGCCGGAACAGCGCCGGGTCGCGCGCAGCCGCGATGCGCAGCGCCTCCAAGTAGCTGGTGCCCGCCGTTTTCACATGCACGCGCGCGCCCGCATGGCGCGCGAGGATGGGGTAGATGCTGAACTTGTCGGAGCCGGTGTGGACGCTTAGTTTGTAGCGATCAAAGTGGCGCATTACCGCCACATGGCGCGCCAGCTCCGCCTCAAATTCGCCCAGATCACCCATGTAATCCACGCCCTTCTGGAACTTGCCCACAAAGCGCGGGGCCAAGCTGACCACAGGCGCGCCGCGTCGCAGCAGTTCGTTGGCGATGAAATAGTGCTCATGCACCGAGGTGGGCGCGTCGGTCTCATCCACCGACATTTCCAGGTCGAAGGCGGCGGCTGATGCAGTGCGTAACGCTTTTGTGATGGTCAGCGTATGGGCGATGGCGCGCCCGTATTTTGCCAGCCCGCGCAGCAGCGTTTCCTCGTCGAAATGCAACGCCACTCCATCAAGCTCAATCGCTCGCCCGCAATAGGCGTTGTGCAGCGCGGTGTAATGTGTCTCAAGCATCGCCCAGGGCAACGCGGCGCACTTGGCGCGTAGCGTTGCCAGGTCATCGGTTTGGGCGGCATTGTCGACATGGTCGCTCGGATCGACGGTGAAGAAGGTGTAACCCGCGGCCACAAACGGCGCCACGTGCGCCACTTCTTTAACGTGATCCGCGTCGGCCCCCCATGGGGCGCGCCAGTCCAGCGCAAAGACGCCCCAGATCGCGGCTGCCATCACCGCTTCCGGCGTCCGGTGCAGACGCTCGTTTTCGCGCACCGACTGCTGGGCAAAGATCGGCGCAAAGCAGCCGTTGGGATCCGCGGCGCGCAGTGCGTCGATGTGTCCAGGCGTCGCCACGCCGATCCGGTCGCCAAAGCCGATCGAGAGGTGTGCGCCCAGCGGTTGGGGCTTCAGCCACGGCAGATGCTCTTGCAAGGCGCGAGCATTCTGCACAGTCAGCGGGCAGATCAAGTCGTCGCCGCGGCGCTCACCGGTGAACCTGTCATCGCGTCCACGCACGATCAGCCGCCTGGCGCTGCCCGGCATTACGTTGGCTAGAAAGAAAGTGACGCCATTGGCCTGCACGCCCGATGGCGCTTGGGGCTGAAGGTTTGCGTACATAAATTTGACTTCCCTCTGTCTACAGGTGATTGGCGCTGACATCATTCAAGCGCATGGAATCATTCGCCTCCTCTGGCAGAGGCGTAGATTATCCTATCACAGCCGCCGGTTTGAACAATCTCAGTAGTTCATGATTTTGCCTCACACAAAGTCGTAAAGTGTAAGAGGGCGCCCTTTGTGGCTTTGTGTGAGTTTCGTGAACTACTGAATATAGTTGTGGAAGAGAGGAGACTTTTATTGGGGAGATTGTATCGTCTGCAACTGGCGTGGCAAACACTGATTTTTGCGCTTATCTCGATATGGCCTCGTGCAACAGAGGACGGAATTTATATCCGTAAATAATCTGCCCTTCATGACCCTCTTCGCGCAGCTTACGCGTTACCATCTCAACGCGCATGCCGATTTTGATGTCCTGCGCATCGACGTCGGTAAGCTGCGCTGTGACCATTGGGCCTTCATCCAGCTTGATCAGGGCCACGCTATAGGGCTTCTGATCTTCATAGCCTTGCGGTGCGTTGTACATGGTGGTGAAGCTGAAAACTTTCCCATGCCCGCTCAGCGGCGCGACAGCAGAGCCCGCGTCCATGCGCTGGTGATCCAAGTGGCCGGCCATCAGTCATCCCCCGCCATGACCACCTGAGCTGAAAGAGGCGCCACCAGCGCACCAAAGTCGAAGATCGGCGCGGCTTTTGCCACATTCTCATGCATTGGTTTGTGGCAATGAGGACAGACCTGGCGCGGCGGGAAAACCGCATGTTCGCAATGATCGCAAACTTCACCTTGCAGGCTGTATCGTTGTTTTTTCGTGCGCCACATATTAGGAATTGCCATATTTATCCCACCTCGAACTGGTTCTGATTGCTTCGTCATCAAACTGTACATTACAGTGCATTGTTGATTCATCGTTGATGCATCGTACGCATTGCACTGTTTTAGCATATGAGACGCAGCATAACAGTTCGGGACTCTCAATTCCTATCTGCCCGCTCTAAAAGTCAATCTGATAGGTTTTGACAGCGATTATGAGCCGTGTTGCAGAAGAATTGCCGAGATATTGCGCCATCTTTGCACAACATCCGCGCGGAAGAAAAGTCTCTGGCCGCGGCCACCCGATCGTCAAAACAGTAGCTTCTGATCGTCAAAAGCGAGGCGCGCGTAAATCAACTCCCCAAAATATGCGTTACAATCGTGGCGCCGCTGCCGCCGATATTTTGCGCCATCGCCAGCCGCGCCTGGGGAATCTGATTGGCGCCTGCCGTGCCAGTCAACTGTTGCACGCATTCGACAATTTGATAGACGCCTGTGGCGCCAACCGGGTGGCCGCGGCTCTTCAACCCACCCATTGTGCTGATCGGCAGCCGGCCGTTGAGGCCGATCTCGCTTTCTTGCGCCATGCGCCAGCCTTCGCCACGGCGGGCAAAGCCATTCGATTCAAGGCTGAGCGCTGTCATGATGGTAAAAGCATCGTGTAACTCGAAAAGATCGAGATCCTCCAGGGCAACGCCAGCTTGCCGCAGGGCTTTCTGACTGCTGATCTGCGCTGCTTGCAGAAAGAGGGGATCGCGGCGGTCGTGCACGGCCAAGGTGTCGTTGGCGCTGGCGCTAGCCAGGATGCGCACCGCCCCGCGATGATGGTTGGTGGTGAAACGATGCGCCCATTCCGTCGGCGCCAGGATCAGGGCTGCCGCGCCATCGCAGACTGGGCTGCTGTCCATGATGTTGATCGGCGTCGCAATCACCGGCGCCCGCACATAGTCGTCGAGCGTGATCGCATCCTGGAACATGGCCTTCGGGTTGTTGGCGCCGTTGCGGTGCGCGTTGATGCTGAAACCGGCAAAGGCATCCAGTGGCACGTCATATTCGTACATATATCGCTGCATGATGAGGGCGTTCAAGCCAACAAAACTGACGCCATGCAACGCCTCGTATTCGGCGTCCGCGGCCGTGGCCAGGCCAGCCGTGGTGTCCTTGCCCACAGTGTCGGTCATCTTTTCCAGACCGGCGACGATGACTATGTCGTGGAAACCGCTGGCCACTGCCATGGCGCCAACGCGCAGCGCGGCGGCGCCGCTCGCACAGGCGGCCTCCACCTTGGCCGTCTCGATGCCGTGCAGCCCGCAGAAATCGGCCACGAGCGCCCCCAGGTGCTCCTGGTCAAGCAGATTGCCACTGAGCATATTGCCGACAAACAGTGCATCGGCTTGCTCAACGCCAGCTTCGGCCAGCGCACTGGAAATTGCCTGGTAGGCCAGATGCCGGGCGGACAAGTCCCAAAGCTCCCCCACCGGTGTCTGACCAATGCCGACGATCGAAACAGAACGCATAAAACCTCCCTACAGAAATCAAAAAGCCAGCGCGTACAGGAGAACGCAAAGCGACCGTTGATTGCTCTGGCGCAGAGAAACTTCCTGACTGCTGACTCACTGACTCACTGACTGCTGACTCACTGACTGCTGACTAGATAGTCAATTGATGCTGGTCTGTCATCTTCCCGGAAGCTCCAAAGCTTCCGGGAAGATGTTCCGCAAAAATACTTAACCTCGTGGGTTGGATTTTATTATAGTGGTTTTATCGAAAAAGGGATGTAATGTCTATCGGCTTGTCATGCGGTGACAGGTTGAGGTTATCCAGCAACGGCAACCGAGGAAGCGGCGCGCCATTCTGCAATGCGGGCGCGGGTTTGCTCCCAGTCGATGTGAGTAAAACTTTCCATGCCTAATTGATGCGCAGTTGCAACGTTTTCTGCGGCGTCGTCGATATAAAGCACCTGGCCGGCAGACAGATTGAGCAATTCCAGCGCCAGCTCAAAGATGTCCGGGTTGGGTTTGAGCAACCCCACCTCGTTGCTCATGATGACTAACTCGAATTGCTTCAATTCGGGGATGTGGGCGTCGAGCCAGGCAACATGACTGGCATTCGTGTTGCTGATGGCGCCAATCACTAACTCGCCTTCCACTTGTAATCCGGCCGCATAGGATAACGCGTCCTCGTTGCGAGTGATGCCGGCAGAAAACGCCTGCTCGAATTGTTCCAGGGAGACGCTGGCGTCAAACTGTTCGTTCAGCAAGGCGCACACCTGTTCTGGCATAATTTCGCCAAGCCCGAACGCGTGACTGATCCCCGTATAGAGGTCGCTGACCCGGGCAGGATCGACCCCATACAATGTGGCGACAGCCTCTAAAGTCCGGCTGTGGTTGTACCACACCAGAACATTGCCGATATCAAAGAGAATTGCCTGCATAAGTCACGATCCGTGGATGGCTACGGCCAGCACAGCGAGGAAACCGGTCAGGCCGAGCAGGGCGATAAACAAGGCGACAAAGAAGCGACGGCGAAAACGGAGATAGCCTTTTGCGGTGGAGACGCCAAACTGTGGGGCGTCGACTTTAGACCGAAGCATTGGCGGTTGGCGTTGCCGCATGATCAAGTTCCCGTTTGCGTTTTGAACGGTGCTGAAACAAACCAACAGTGTCCCCACTTGAATTGCCTCCAGTCCAGTATAGTAGCAGGCAACACGGTGCGTCAACCAACGACTAACCTACGGGTCTATTTCACGTTTGCGTCGAAGTTATTTTCGTAAATCGCCGCCTTCCACATGATGGCGCGCCATGTCTCGCCGGAGGCGGTGACCTGCGATGTCTGTCCCCAACTTGGCAATCACCCGAACTTGCGGGGGCATTTTGTTGTTGGTTTATTCAGAGTTTATTCAGACAGGTTAGCGGGTGCATGTGTTTGCAGGAAATGCAGTGCGTCATGTATGCTTTATCCCATACGCCCCTCGTGTTTATATAGCGGCACGCATTGATGCTGGTCGCTCCGCATCCTCCAAGTCACTGGGGACTCATCTTCCTTTGTGGACAGCCAATAGAGAGAGCAATCCGTGCCTGTTCTTGTACTTTGCCTGATACTCATCTTTGTTTCAGCGCCATTTTTTTGGTTGATGAAGCCCCACCGGACATTGGCGTTCGCCTGGTTGGCCGCGCTGCCGCCGGCGGCGGTGACGGTCTGGCAGGCACTGCAACTGCCTGCAATCGCCAGCGGCGCCAGTTTGACCGAACGCTATGGGTGGGCGCCCGCTCTGGGGTTAGAGATGGCCCTGCGGTTGGACGGTCTGTCGCTCTTCTTTGGCCTCATTGTCACCGGCATTGGCGCCTGCATCGCTTTTTACACTGCTTATTATTTCGAGAAGGACGCGCGCCAGGGTTTCTTTTACCTGCTGCTTTATGCGTTTATGGGCAGCATGTTGGGGCTGGTCTGGTCGGATGACCTGCTGACGATGTTTGTCTTCTGGGAAGGCACGAGCATCACCAGCTATCTGTTGATCGCTTTTAAGACCGACAACAAGGCCGCCACTGAAGGCGCACGCCGCGCCTTGATCGTAACATCCGTTGGCGCGCTGTCCATGCTGGCCGGCATGATCGTGCTGGGTCTGCACGTGGGTTCATTCAACATCAGCACGATCCTGGCGACGCCAGACATTGCCTCCGCGGCTGTAACGCCGGTGGCGCTGGCGTTGATCTTCCTGGGCGCATTTACGAAGTCGGCGCAATTTCCCTTCCAGTTTTGGTTGCCAGGCGCCATGGCCGCGCCAACGCCTGCCAGCGCCTATCTGCATTCAGCGACAATGGTGAAAGCTGGCGTCTTCCTGCTCGCGCGCCTTCACCCCGCCTTCAGCGAGCTGCCGATGTGGTTCTGGACGCTCTTCCTTGTCGGCGGGGTCACGATGGTGCTGGGCGGGGTAAGCGCGATCCGCTACACCGACATGAAGGCGCTGCTGGCCTATGCCACGGTTGCCATTCTTGGCATGTTGGTCATGCTGCTGGCCTTTCGCGAGGAGTACGCGTACGAGGCGTTTGTTGTGACGGTGGCCGCGCACGCGCTCTATAAGGCGCCCCTTTTCCTCAGCGCGGGCATCGTCGACCATGCCATGGGCACGCGCGATTTGCGCAAGCTGGCCGGGTTGGCGCGCAGCTTACCGGTAGTAATGATCACCGTCGTGCTGGCTGCGCTGGCGATGGCCGGCGTGCCGCCGACGCTGGGCTTCCTGGCCAAAGAGCTGGTGCTGGAGAATTTTTACGACCTGTACGAACACGGCGATTTGATCGCTGGCGGCGTGGGGTATGTTGCGGCGGCTGTCGCCTCTCTCTTTATGGTAGGCGCCATCCTTACGCTGGTGTGGGAAGCATTTTTCCGGCGCCGGCCCGATGAAGAAGGGGCGCATTTGCATCACGCGCCCGCGTTTGGGTTTGTGGCGCCGGCGCTCCTGCTGACTGTGCTTGGCGCAACCGGAGCACTGTTTACCGACGCCTACGCCAATCTGTTGTTTGCGCCCGCGATTGCCGCCATTTCTGGGGAGGCAATTCACCTGGAGTTAAAGCTTTGGTATGGGTTTACGCCGGTCTTTATCACCAGCCTGGTAATTTTGACGCTGGGCATCCTTGTCTTTCTGGGACGCGGGCTGCTGCGCCGCGGCTTTGCCCGCACTTCGCCGCGGCTCAGTTCGCTGGTGGCTTATGACGCTGCGATCAATGGCGTCTATCGGCTTGCCAACCGGGTGACGACGCTGATCCAGGGCAGCCCGATGGCGCCGCAGTTGAGCGTCACGCTGCTGGCCGGGGTGGCCGTCATGGCGTATGCGTTGTTTTTCACGAATGCCCAGACCAGCGTGCTACTCGACTCGCTAGAAATTCCGAGCATCCCCGAATGGCTGATCTTTGTGCTGGCGATCTTTGGCGCGATCACCACGGTGCGCGCCCGTTCGCGGTTGAGCGCCATCATTGCGCTGGGTGTGGTGGGCGTAACGGTGACGTTGTTCTTCGTCGTCTTTGGCGCTCCCGATTTGGCGCTCACTCAGTTGTTGATCGAAGTGCTTACGGTGATTTTGCTGGTGCTTGTCTTTTTCAGGGTGCGCCCCGACCCTCAGCTCGCGTCGGATGGGCGCACGCCCTTCCGGCTGTTTGTCGCGTTTGCCATGGGGTTCTTTGGTTTTGCCGTCGTCATGGTCAACCACCTGAGTCAGGTGGGCGAGAGCATCAGCCCCTACTTTATCGAAAATTCACTGTCGATCGGTAAAGGCGCCAATGTGGTGAATGTGATTCTGGTCGACATACGCGGCTATGACACGATGGGAGAAATCACAGTGCTGAGCGTGGCGGCGTTGGGTGGCTATGCGCTGCTGCGCAGCCCGCAACTGCACGCCCTGCGGCAGCGCATCAACGCGGCGCGGCGCGGCCAGCAGCCGGCGCAAGCGCAGAAGATAGAGGGGCCAGGCCATGACTGAGATTTATCTACGGCTCGTCGATCTGATTTTGACGCCGATCATCATGTTGATCGCCATCATGCTCTTCTTGCGCGGCCACGACCTGCCCGGCGGTGGGTTTATTGCTGGCTTGGTCTTTGCGTCGGCGATCGAGTTGACGATCCTGGCGCGCGGCGCCGAGGCGACGCGCGCGCGCTACGGGCCATGGTTGGTGCCGCTGGTTGGCGTCGGCTTGAGCGCAGCCGTCACCGCGGGGCTGATTGGCATCTATGGCGGCGGCTTTTTCCGCAGCATGTGGATCGAGTTCTATCTCGGTGCAGAAAAAGTGAAGTTTGGCACGCCGCAGTTGTTTGACTTGGGCGTCATGTTGGTGGTCATCGGCATGGCCATCACCTATCTGTCGCGGCTGAGCGAAACCGCTGAACTGGCAATACGCGAAAATCAGCGTGAAGAAGGCGGACAATCTTGAGGATGGTGCGCTTCTTTCACCAACAGGGAGACAACGCATGACGGCATTTATGCTGGCGTTATTGGTGGGTGTGCTCTTTGCCTGTGGCGCGTATATGGTCATGCTGCGCGGGCAGATCAAGCTCGTGCTGGGGCTGGGGTTGATCACCCACGCGGTCAACCTGGCGCTCTTTGGCACGGGACGGCTGACGCGCGGCGCGCCGCCGATCGTGCCGCATGAGGGTGAGATGACGGCTGCTATGGCGAGCCAATTTGCCGACCC
>JACSRH010000392.1 GCA_014879855.1 Caldilineaceae bacterium
TTTGGTCGTCCCGTCTGCTGCTGCACAGTGCCGGGGACGCAATGCGCGCCCCCAAGTTGAAGTGCACCCGCGGCAGCGAGGTGCGCGCTCAGCTCGACATCTGAATCCCGAAACGCAGCCGCCATTTCGCAACGGTTTGCAGAAAAGGTGGGATACGAGTAAGATTGGCGCACCTTTCCCACACTGGCAATCGTAGTCACCATGTTGGGCTTCACCTTTATGGGCGATGGACTGCGCGACGCCTTCGATACTTCAATGAAGCAATAAGCGACTTGTGAGTGTTTGTATGCCTCTTACTTTGCGCCTTCTCAACGGCGGCGGCTATATGCGTCGCCATGATGTCGAAAATATCTTGCGCCATCTCTATGCTATGCAATGCGTGGAGATCATCGGCATCAGCAACATCGGCAAATCTGCGCTTTTGCGTCTGCTGGCGCAGCCCGATGTCTGGGTGCAGGAGCTGGGTGAGGCCGCGCAGGAATTTCTGCCCGTCTACGTTGACTGCAACCGCATCCTCGACATGACCGAGCAGGGTTTCTGCGAATTGGTGCTGCGTTGCTTACAGGAAGCCAGCCCTGCCCTGGGCGTGTTGCCGGAGCTCGTGCACGCCTACGATACGCTCGTCTCCCCCTCCAGCGATTTCCAGGTGCCCCTGAGCTTCAGCCGCGGCTTGACCGCGGCGCTGGAGTCAGGCCCACGCAAGCTGGTGCTGCTCTTCGACGAATTCGACGATCCATACCAGCAGGTCGATGCGCGCGTCTTTCTCAACCTGCGTGCGATCCAGGATCGGCACAACGGACAACTGGTCTTTGTCACCGCCAGCGGCCGGCCATTGACCCTGCTCAACCAGGACGGCCGTCACGATGAATTCGCCGAAATTTTCAGCCATCGCTCCTGGTATCTGGCGCCACTGACACGCTCCGATACGGAACTGCAGGTGCAGCGTTATATGACCGCCTACGAAGCGGCCTTCACCAGCGCCGACATCGACTTCATCTATCAGTGGAGCGGCGGCCATCCGCGCATGGCCGAAGGCGTGTGCCGCGTGTTGCAGGCCGCGCTGGAAGCCGCCGAACTCATGCCGCTCGACCCGATGGAACGATGGCAATTTCATCGCAAGCTGGCCGCGGGATTGCTGGACGATGTCTACCTGGCGCGCGAATGCAGCAAGATTTGGTGCGAATTGACGCCAGCAGAACAGGCTGAGCTGATGGCGCTCACCCTGGCCGACCACACCCCCGATCACGCGGCGGTCGACGAGTTGTTGCGCCGGCATATCTTGCGCCGCGTGGAAGGCCGCCCACAACTTTTCTGCCGTCTGCTGGCGGAATTTGTGCAACGTCAGGCTGCTCCTGTGGCGCCGGAATCGACCTCGCTGTGGGTGGACACAGCCAGCGGGCAGGTGCTTGTCAACGGCGCGCCCGTCGAAACGTTGACTGCGCTAGAATACCGGCTCATTCAACTGCTCTTTCAGAATCATGACAAGATCGTCGACAAATATCAGATCGTCACCCATGTCTGGGGTGACAGTTATATCGACGAGGTTGACGACGCACGCATCGAGAAACTGATCAGCCGGCTGCGTCAGAAGATCGAACCTGATCCCTCCTCGCCCAACTTTCTGACTACCATCCGCGGCCGCGGCTATCGCCTCATGGTGAACTGAGCGAGAAGGTTTGTGTACGGAATCACAAGTTGGATTTGTCCGCTTTCCCGCCTTCCCGCTATACTGTACCCACTTGATTTACTACCCTTCCTGCTTTGTTGCTCACCTGAGGAGGGACACTTATGGCAGACGCAACCGAAACAACGACAACTTTGATAGAATCCAGCGCACCGCCACACAACGGCATTGTGTTTGGGGGCGAGACGCGCAATATGGCGATGGGGATTGCCATGTTTGGCGCAGGCTTGGCGGCCTTTATCAGTGGCCTGACGAGCACCTTTTTCACCGAAGCGATCGCATGGACATTTATCCTGTGGGGCGGCTTTTTTCTCTACAGCGATCTGTTATTGGCGACGCGGCGTTTTATCGTCACCGATGAGGGGCTGGCGATCCGCATCCCGCTGCGTTTTTGGAATCGCGCCAAATTCTGGGCGTGGAAAGACATCAATCGGATGGATGTCGTGCTGGATCGCCGCTCAACGCGTGCCAGAGAGGCCCATTTACAGGTTTACCATCAATTTCCCGGCGAGATTTCGCTCGATCGCGAAGATCGCAATTTTGACGCCGAACTCGCCGCGCTGATCATCGAGCGCGCCCGGCTAAAAGCGGACGGCGACGCGGCCAGTATTGACCTGAACAACCTGCCGCTGGGTGATGCGCTGCTGCTAACCTGGAAGCGTTAATCTAAAACACCATTAGCGCAGAGAGGAAGGCCGTTGTGCTTCTCGGATCCATTATCGTACTTTGCGCAAAATCTCAGAAACTGACTTGAAATAGTTTCTTAACGCAAAGGCGCGGAGAAGCAGAGGCGCAAAGGCATTTTCATGTTCGATTGTGCGC
>JACSRH010000307.1 GCA_014879855.1 Caldilineaceae bacterium
GGGACGTTGTTTGCCCCAAACGTGAAGTAGACCCTGCTGCCGCCACAACGTGGCAGATGTCGCATAAATCCTGTATACTACAGCCACAATTTGCGGAAACTGCAGTGATGGTGTGGGCAAACATGCGTAACGTTGACTTGCTTTCCCAAACGATCGAGGCGCCAATTTCACCTATCGTCGATAGGGAGCAGATTCATGATCCCGATTTTGAGCCGCCCTGGCGCGTGCTTATCCACAACGACGATGTAACGCCTTTCGACTATGTGATGCGCATCCTGCTGCAGCTCTTCCTCCTTTCCGAGGAAATCGCCGAACACGTGGCTTACACCGCGCACACCGAGGGGCAAGCCGTGGCCGTGGTGCGCCCACGCGACGAAGCAGCGCGATTGGTCAAGGTCGCGCACGCGCGTGCGCGGCTGGACGGCTATCCTCTCACTTTCAGCATGGAGCCAGCGCCAGAATGAGCCATGATCCGCCACGCGTCGATAATGAGCCGGCCTGGGTGCACGGCCAGCCGGCCTGGATGCACAGCCACAGCCACGACCCGAACCCAACCCCACCGCCGGGTGATGGCGCCATTATCTTCATAGCGAATGAGCAGACGCAACGCTTGACAGTCGAGTTTCTACAATCGCTGCCCGCGACGTATGTTGCTGACTGTTTCATCGTCAGCACCGGGCATGGAACGTCGGGGCCATTCACCTTTGGCGGCGTTGCAGTGAGCGAACTGCTGGTGCGGCTGCTGCCAGCTGGCCTCGTCTGGTCCTATGTCGACGTGGTGAGCGATGATGAGTTTGGCACGCGCCTGACGCCTACCGCAGTGTTTGAGCCGTCGCCGGGTGGGCCTGTGTTGCTGGCGTATGCGGTGAACGGCGCGCCGCTGACCCGCGCGGCCGGACTGGTGCGGCTTATTGTGCCGGCGGAGACGGACGACGCGCTCAAGCAGGTCAAGTGGGTCGCCCGCATCGAGGTGGAATGATGGTCAGCCGCCGGCCTTCTTGGCCTGATAGCCAAGCTCTAGCAGGATAGCGACGATCTTATCGCGCTGGTCGCCTTGAATTTCGATGATCTGCGCCTTGACCGCGCCGCCTGTGCCCAGCCGGTTCTTGAGCAGCTTGCACAGCTTTTCCAGCTCCGCCGGCGCGCCGATCACGCCGGTGACCAACGAGACAGTCTTGCCGCCGCGCCCTTTGCGTTCCAGCCCGACGCGCACCTGCTGCTGGCGCGGCGGTGTTGCCTTCGAGCGAGGCGCGGCGGGTCGCTCCGGCTCCGGATCGGTGGAAAAAACAACACGATGATTCTGATCAGTCATCGAAAGCTCCTAATGAACATCAGTAATTCACTTCACATCGAGCCACGGAGAACACCAAGGAAGGCGACGCCAGGGCGCCCCACGCGTCGTCGCACAAAACGTCCAAGCTGTCTCAGCGCCTGGCGCGCCTTGGGTTGGACAAACCAGGTGAAATGCCAGACATGCACCATGTGCTCGAAAACTTCCAACTGCACATCGACGCCCGCGGCGCGTGCGCGCTGTGCAAACCGCCGGCTGTCGTCCAGCAGCATTTCAGCCGAACCAGCCTGGATCAGGAGCGGCGGCAGTCCGGCAAGATCGGCGTAGAGCGGCGAAAGCAACGGCTCGCGCAGGTCGCGCCCGTTGCCGTACATGCGCGCCGACGCGCGCAGGACATCGCGGTTGAGATAATCGGTCGTCTGGTTGACCGTCATCGTGGCGCCGGAAAGTGTGAGATCGAGCCAGGGCGACAGCCCCATGGCGCCCGCGGGCAGCGGCAGGTGCGCATCACGCAGCGCCAGCAACAGTGCTATCGTTAGCCCGCCGCCTGCCGAATCTCCAGCGATGACGATCTGCTCTGGGGCAATGGCTTGCTCGGTGAGCAGCCACCAATAGGCAGCCCAGGCATCCTTCACCGCCGCAGGATAAGGATATTCCGGCGCCAGGCGATAATCGAGCGCAAAAAGACGCGCGCCTGCTTCGTGCGCCAGCCGCGCCGTGACCATCAAATGAGTAGTGGGCGAGCCGGAGACATAGCCGCCGCCATGCAGAAACAGCACCACGCGGCGGTCGTCCGTGGCGGCGGTCGTCACCCATTCGCCCTGAAACAGACGCGTGACTACGGGCTGGCGTCTCACCCCAAACGGGTGAGTGAGCGAGGTGATGCGGTCAAGTGGCAGGCGAATCTCGTCCGCGCTGCGGATCTCGCCATGCGGCGTGCCCAGCGTCATCATCTCGACGATACTTTCGTAGGGGAGCGACCATGCCGCAAGGCGCGGGTGATGTTGCACGCGGTGGGCCACGGTGCGTGCACTGGCGCGCACCGCCAACCGATTGAGCGCCAGATAGCTATCGGCGCGTTGTGCGACTTTGTGAAGTTGGGGATGATGCGTCATCTTATTCACCATATCAAGTCCACTGCACCGAGTTCACTGCACCGAGTTCACTGCACCGAGTTCACTGCACCGAGTTCACTGCACCGAG
>JACSRH010000339.1 GCA_014879855.1 Caldilineaceae bacterium
CAGCCGCTTTTCCGTGTCGAGACCTTCCGGATGACGGAGGCGGGCGAACGGGAGGCCAGGCCAAAGGTCAACTACACGCGCGACGTGCCGGGCGCAGCGGCGGACTTCTGGGCGTGGGCCGAGACGCTGGTGCTGGCCGCGCTGGCCCAGTATGCGGAGCAGGCGGACGGCGACAGCTACGCGCGGCGGCTTTTTGCCGCGGACGCGGCGCGGGGATTTGCGTTTATCGACGTGTGCCGGAAGCGATATGATGTGGCGTTGATGAATCCGCCGTTCGGACAATCACCAGCCGGAGTTCAGCGAATTCTTGCAGGATATCCGACTGGGGGTTCGGCGAATCTATATGCCGCATTCATCGTTCGCACTACACAGTTGCTGTGCTCAAGCGGTGGGCTGGGAGTGATTTCGGACTCAACGTTCTTAAAGCAACCTACATTCCTTCCACTTCGCAGATTTCTGCTTTCAAGAGAAGCACCATTGAGTCTCTTAGTGGACCTTGGATGGGACGTTTTAGACGCGAATGTTAGGACTGCTATGTCTGTAGTTTTGCGTCCTGCGGATGCCTATTTTGGAGCACTTGACGTGTCAAATGTTTCGGACCCGAGCGACACGCTTTTGCTGGCCGCGAAAACGTATGGGTTTGCCCCTGCTGTATACGACGCGATCCTCGCCCTTCCAAAATCGGTGTACGCAATAGGTCTATCGGTTGCCGCAAGTCGAAAACTTGCCGAAATGCCAGCACTTGGAAGCCTCGGCTCATTGCCCTGGGGATGCGGAGCCAATGACTCGTTTCGTCTATTCCGGGTACGATGGGAAATTGCGCCGAAAGAGATTCACGTCTCGTGGGCACTTCTGACTAACGGAGGATCGTTTTCGCCATTTTATCGCGAGAATTATTTGCTGTGTCGATCAAGAATGGAGAATGGTGAGTCGGCATTCACAATGGAGTGTCGCAACGGTACTGACACTCTGTACGATGCCTCTGCTCGAGAACTATACTATGCATATGGCCTGACCTACCCAAAGAGGAGTAAGCTGTTTCACGTAGCGATACTGCCGAGAGGTCACGTATTTACCCCCGAGGGGAAGGGCTTGTTTCTAGCTGACAGGGAGGAAATTTGGTCGTACACTGGTCTGTTGAATTCGACGTTCATCTCGTCAATGGCAGATTTAGTATGTGGTCCGCATAAACAGCGTGGCGACGTCGAATTGATCAAGATTCCGGAACTGAGTCAACCTGACAGAGAGTCAATCGCGAAAGAAGCAGTGTTTGTTTTCGACCTCGGTCACAAGTTGATGCAAGGTGATGAATGTTCTACGAGATTTGCGTCTCCCGGTTATCCATCAATAGTGTTGAGCGCGACATCTAGTCTGCGAAACTTACTTGAAATGAGAGAAATCTTCATTTCGACGCTCCGTAACGATGCACTTGATGCCATGATGCGTATTGACGGGATTGTTGCACAGTCTATCCCATTTGAATTAGTTCAGTTCTCTGAGCATCCTGAATTAACTGAAGAACGCAAGAGGTTGTGGGCAGATCTGACTATCGGATGTGACGAAGTTCTAAGCTATCTTGTGGGTGCTGTCACAGGGCGGTGGAACATTACATGCTCTGTTACTATTCCAGCAGTCATTGGTGCACTCGATAGATTCGCCGCTCCTTCAGCCTGTCCTCCCGGCATGCTCCAAAACGCTGCCGGCCTGCCCGCCACGCCCGTCGACGTGCCGGCAGACTACCCGCTGCGCATCTCCTGGCCCGGCATCCTGGTCGACGACCCCGGCCACCCCGAAGACATCGTCGGTCGCGTGCGCGAGGCAATGGCGGTGATCTGGGATGGCAGTACGCAGTATGTAGAGGGCAGGGGGCAGAAGACAGTAGACGGTGGGCAGTATGCAGAGGGCAGTGGCAGTGCTGAACCTGGCGTTGCTCTGCCTACTGCCAACCGCGTACTGCCTACCGCTGACGCCATCGAACAGGAGGCGTGCCAGCTCTTGGGCGTGGCTTCGCTGCGCGACTACTTCGGCAACGCCAACCGCTTCTTTGACGACCATCTCAAACGCTACTCCAAGAGCCGGCGCCAGGCGCCCATCTACTGGCCGCTGAGCACGGCGTCGGGCGCCTATACGCTGTGGATCTACTACCACCGCCTCACCGACCAGGTGCTCTACACTTGCGTGGTGGACTTCGTCGATCCCAAGCTCAAGGAAGTGAGCGAGGATGTGGCCCGCCTGCGCCAGAGCAGCAGTCGCAGCCGCGACGACGAGCGCGATCTGGCGCGGCTCAGCGACCTGGAACTCGAACTGAAAGAGGTGCGCGCTGAACTGCTGCGCCTGGCGCCGATCTGGAAGCCGAATCTCAACGACGGCGTGCAAATCACGGCCGCGCCGCTGTGGAAGCTCTTTCAACACCGCAATTGGCAGCGCACCCTGCGCGAGACATGGGCGAAGCTGGAGGCGGGCGACTATGATTGGGCGCACCTGGCC
>JACSRH010000031.1 GCA_014879855.1 Caldilineaceae bacterium
CGTAGTAGGCGTTGAAGATGACCGCCGGGCGCAGGGCCACGGCGGCTGCGGTGGCGATCTTGTCCTGCAAGCCAATGCGCCAGCTCCCCTTGAAACGCACGGAGGGGATGTGGCGCGCGTCGCCGTAACGCCAGGGTTCCGGCGAGCAGACGGCTGCGTCCGCGCCCAGCAGCCGGCCCGCGCCGGCAACAATCTCGCCGAAGTAGCGGGCGATGCCCCGCTGGGCGCGAATGGAGATGAGGTTGTCGTTGAAGAGGATTGTGGGCATATCCGGGTTGACTATCGCCTCCCGCTACTGATCATCTTCGCCAACAAAGAGATATTGGAGTTGACCCGTGCGCCGCTTGCGCAGAAATTGCTGGGCGTCGCGCACACTGTAGGGCACAAGCCGCCAGCCGGCGCGCTTGAGAGCGTAAGCGGTTGTGCCTGCGTGACGCCAGGCCATCCGATACCGCCGCGTCTGCAAAAGATGAATGATATGCCAAAGATTGCGCTGGCCGATCTCACAGTAACCGTTGTGCAGCATAGCGCGATACTGCGGTTCTTGAGGCGCGCGGGCAAAAGCGCTCTCCAGCGCCGCACACCAATCGCGCACCAGGTTGATCCCAAGTTGGTCGACTTGGGCGCTGGCTTGCTCAAGATGAAAGCGGAAGCCGACCAGCGTCTTGTTGATGTATCCGACATCTCCCACCAGCGTGAACCGCATCCACATATCCCAGTCAAAGGCGTGGGAGATAGCAGGATTGAACCGGCCCACGCGATCGAGGTGGCGCCGGCGCAGCAAGGGCTGGTTGAAGTAGCAATTGCGGCTGAGATAGTTGAGTTCACGGACACCCGGCCAGATGTGAGACTGGGGAAATGGGATCAGGTCGTACAGCACACGGCCGGTGGCGTCGGCCGTGTAGTGGGCCGTATAGACCAGGCCGACAGCGGGGTTATGATCCAAGATCGTAGCTTGCGCCTCAATAAGGTCGGGGTGAAAGAGATCATCATCTGACCAGGTGGTGATATATTCCCCGCGCGCCAGGTCCAGGGCGCGGTTGAAGTTGCCCACCATGCCCAGATTCTCAGGGTTGCGCACGTAGCGCACACGGCTATCGGCGATGGCGGCAACAGCTTGCGGCGTATCGTCAGTTGAGGCGTTGTCCACCACCAGAATCTCGATGTTGCGCTCTGTCCGTTGGTTGCGCGCATATTCAATCGCCTCGCGCAGATAGCCGCTGCGATTAAAGGTGGGAATACAAATGGTGATTTCTGGTACGCTGGACATTGTAAACGATGATAAGCCTTTAGCGACGGATAATTCGTTTGCGCACCCGGTTCGTGAATTTGTGCCAGTAACTCGGCGCCAAAGCTATGTTGGCTGCCAGCAAATTCTTGGCGCTCATCGGATTCATGCGGTGATTGACCATGAGCGTCTTGCACACAAGTGCTGCATCATAGATGTTATGGGCGCCGACCGCATCAGCAAATAAAGAGAGCGTCTGCGTCGGTACATTGTAGCCGGCAACTGTCTCGCTGTAGGCGCCTGGGCGGTGCGGGTATTTTTCAATGGTGCCGGCGGCCAGGGTATCCAGTTGATGCTTGGCCGCAATTATCCGCACAGCCCCAACTACAGCGGCGTACACTTCTGGCGTCGCCCCGGCTGCACTGCGCACGGATTCTTCGAGCAGCCGTGCAACGTCGACCTTCACCAGGTGAGTTGGGTCTGGCACGTGGTCGCGAACTTGTAGAAACGCTTCTGCCGCCATGATAGGGGCAGAGGGCGCCATGGCCAGTTCAGGATGAAAAGGGATTGTGTTTTCATTGAGAAACTGCTGGGCGTTCTCTGCCTGTTCGGCGCGAATAAAATGGGCGCTGCCCGTGCTGTGCTGTGAAGCGCCATTGATGCTGTACGGTTGATGTGAGTAATAGTACGTATCCACTACACTGGCTAACGCAACCGCAGAATAGACATCGGGAATCGATGAATGAAAGAAAACGCCAGCGCTGCCTGTGGCGCGCCGGATGACATCCTTTCTGACAAAGCTGTTGTACAGGCAGGGGAGTTGTAGATAAATGGCCTCCCAGTTGGCCACCTGGTGGAGCATACCGGGCGCACTGCGACGTTCCACCGTGTTGCGCAGCGGAATCGTCAGCAGGTTTCGGATCTCCGGCAGCCAGAACTGAGGCCACACATATTCAGCTTTCCGCCAGGCAAGCGCCGATGGCAGTTCCAAATTGCGCAGCAGGCCATCCAGCTCAACGAGCGCGTTTGGAAGCAGACCATCATCATCACCGATGTAGGTCACATAACCATCACCAGCGTAGCGCAGAGCGTACTCCCAGTTCTCGCTCATGCTCAGACGCCGGCCCGTGTTTACATAAACAATGCGCGGGTCGGCAAACTGTTGAACCACCTTGCGCGTATCATCTGTGCTGGCGTTGTCGCTCACGACAAACCGGCAGGCGGTGTAGTTCTGGGCAACGCAGGTGCGCAGCGTCCA
>JACSRH010000075.1 GCA_014879855.1 Caldilineaceae bacterium
CTATTTGGCGGCGACGAATTGGCACATGGACAACACCATCACCAGCAGCACGCTGCAAGAGAACCGCGCGGACGCCAATAGCGGCACGGGCGGCGCCCTCTTCCACGGCGACTACTACAAGGTGGTCATCAGCAACACAGTCGTACTGAGCAACTCGGCGTACAGTGGCGGCGGCGTCTACGCCACACCCAATACCAATCTCACGCTTGACCGTAGCCGGTTGGCGGGCAACACCGCTACGACAACGGGCGGCGCCATCTTCAACTTGGGCAGGCTGTCAATCAGAAACAGCGAGGCCACGGCCAACGATGCGGCGGAGGGTGGCGCTTTATATGACGCGGGCTGGCTGAGCGTGCGCGCGGCGAGCTTCTTCACCAACACGGCGCAAAACGGCGGCGCCGTCTATGTGGATCCGGAGAACACCAACGCGCTCATCAGCGCCTCGGCCTTTGGCGACAACCGCAGCGACTGCCACGGCGGCGCCCTCTACAGCGCCAGCCTGGTCGAGGTGACTGAGTCGGAAATGTACGGCAACCAGGCGGGGCTGGCGTGCACGGCCCAGGCGCTGGGCGGCGCCATCTTCGTCGAAGATGCGTTGAGCCTGAACGCCTCCGCGTTGCACGACAACAGTTCCACGGCCGGCGGCGCTATCGGCATCCTTGGCCGCAACACTTTCACCAGCACGGCAACTCTCCGCGGCAGCGCGATCTACAGCAACAGTGCTGACATGGCCGGCGCGGTGGCTATCGGCGGGCCGAGCACCACACGCATCGAGTACTCGTCGATCTACAGCAACACCGCCCAGGCGATCGGCGGCATCGCCAGCGGCTACGGCGGCGCCATCCTCGACATCACCAACAGTACGCTGGCGGGCAACCGCGCCGACTATCTCGCGAGTACGCTGCTCGTGGCGGGCGGCAATTTGTTCGACAACAATGCCGGGTTCGGGCCGGATGCTCTCACGCTGCGCAACGTCACCATCGCTGGCAATGATAAACTCGACGGCTCGATCAGCGCCGCCGACTTCAGCGCCTTCGTCAACACCGATATCGGTGGCAAGACGGCGACCGTCGCCATCACCAACACCATCATCGCCAGCGGCGCCAACGAGCGTAGCTGCTTCACGGGAGTGCTGGCAATCGGCAGCGTGCCTGCGACAACCTCAAACCTGGACAACGATGGCACGTGCGGCAGCAACTTCCGCCAGTCGGACGCCATCCTGTTCGGCCCGTTTGGCGTCTATGGACAGGCGATTAGTCCTGCGCAAGTGGAGGCAGGCGCGTCCTTCACGCTCACTGTGCCGCTCTTCCCGCTCCTGCCCGGCAGCGCGGCCATCGACGCGGGCGCCGGCAGCCTGATCGCCACGCCACCATCGCCGCAGAGTGACTGCCCCTTCAACGACCAGCGCGGCGTGATGCGCCCGCAGGGCAGCGCGTGCGACATCGGCGCCTTCGAGAGCCAGGGCTTCACCTTCACCAAGACCGGCGGCGACGAGCAAAGCACGCTATGGGATAGCGCCTTTGCTGCACCGCTGGCCGTCACTGTCAGCAGCTATGACGAACCGGTGAACGGCGGCATCGTCACCTTCGCCGGGCCGAGCAGCGGCGCGGGCGCAGCGCCCATCACCCAGACGGCCACCATCGTCAGCGGCGTGGTCGCGGTCACGGTCGCGGCCAACCCCGCGGCCGGCGCGTACAGCGTCACCGTCTCCGCCCGCGGCGCACCGCCGGTCGCCTTCAACCTGACCAACCTGCAACATGCGACGCAGACGAGCGTGCAGAGCCAGCTCAACCCGGCGCCCTACAGCCAGGCAGTCACCCTCACCGCCACCGTCGCCATCAACGGCATGGCAGTGAGCAGCCCGCCGGCCGCGCCCACCGGCCAGGTGCGTTTCAGCGACGAAAACGGCGCGCTGGCTACGGTTGAGCTGGTCAACGGCATCGCCGCCTTCCCCCACAATACCTGGGCCGTGGGCGCACACATCGTCACCGCCGAGTACCTGGGCGACAGCCTCTTCGCCGGCAGCACCTCCACTCCGCTCAACCAGGTCGTCGGTGCGCACGGCACGGCGACCAGCCTCACCACCTCCCCCAACCCGGCGCACACCGGCGAAACGGTCGTCATGACCGCCACGGTCGCAAAGGCGCTGGGCGTCCTGACCGTTGCTCAACCGGCCGACCCAACCGGCCTGGTGCAGTTCCGCCTCGCCGGCGGCGACGTGCTGGGCACGGCCAACCTGGTCGGCAGCACCGCGGTCTTCACCAAGCACGCCTTCGCCCGCGGCGTCTACACCCTCGTCGCCGAGTACCTGGGCGACGCCAACTTCACCGGCAGCACGGCCGACCCGCTGCAACAGGTCGTCTCACCGCCGCTGACCGCACGCAACGACGCGGCCGGCACGCTCCAGGGCGTGTCGGTGCAGATCGACCCGCTTGCCAACGACCTCGACCCCGCAGGCGGCGGTCTCACGGTGGCCGCGGTGACACAGCCGGCGAGCGGCCTGGTCGCCATCGACGGCGACGCCACGTCGGTCACCTTCACCCCCGACCCGGCCTTCACCGGCATCGTCACCTTCACCTACACCGCGCGCGACCGCTTCGGCGTCACCGACGCGGCGCTGGTGGCGGTCGTGGTCAGCGCCGTGGAGCAGACAGGCCACGCCCCCCAGATCGGCGTCGTGGACAACGCCACCGGCAGCACCTCCGACTTCGCCAGCGACCACTTCCAGGTGCAGGTGCAGACGCTCGCGGGCGCGGCCCCGGCGCCGCTGGGGGAGCGGGACATCTTCTACCTGGCCTACACGCCGGTCATCACGCCCACCGGCGACCTCAACCAGCCGCCCCGCGCCTTAACGTGGGCGGGGATGGTCTTCCACCTCGCCGCCTTCCTCAACGGTGCGGACCTGGGCCACTACACCTTCCCGCAGCCGGTGACGCTCGTCATCACCTACGACCCGACCCTGCTGGGCGATCTCTCCGAGCCACTGCTCACCCCCTACTACTGGAACGGGGCGGCGTGGGCCAACGACGGCATCAGCGTCACCCAGATCGACACGACGGCGCACCAGATCACCTTCCAGATCTGGCACCTGAGCGAGTTCGCGCTCTTTGCCAAGCCGCCGGAAATCCCCTCGATCTCCCTTTTCTTCCCCATGATTACCAATGGCGATGGCGTGGTCAGGGAAGAAGAACCGACCGGCGCCGCACCGGAAGCCACGTCACCGGCGCCGGCGGAGGGCGCCGAAACAGCCACACCGGTCACACCGGAGGTGGCGCCCACCACGCCGCCAGAGGCAATTGAGACGCCGGAGGCTGCGGCCACCCCGCTGCCCGCAGCGACGCCCTTGCCCACTGACGTGGCAACGCCGGAAGCGCCGGCAACCGGCGAAGCCACTGCCACGCCTCTGCCCACAGCGACGCCGGCTGCACCGGAAGCCTCACCGCCCGTCAGCGACACCGCAACCGAGGAGGCGGGGTCGGCGGCGGAACCCGCGGCAGCCGCGCCTCCTGCGCCCGCCAGCGAACCCACCGGCGACGCGGCCGGCATCCTGCTCCCTCAGCAGATTCACCTGCCGCTCATCGTGCGGTAGAAAAAAGGTTGCCGCCGGCGCGCCAGTGGGGGCGCCGGCGACAACCATAGCGCGTAGTCCGTCACCATGCGCCCGGCCTGGCGAGCCTTCGCCAGGCCGGGCGCATGGTTATGAATTCCTCCAGGTGATCCTGCCAAGATTGCGGTTCCTGTCTGGCGGCAAAGCCTTCCTCAGCAAAACTAACGTTCTGACCAAAACGTGATAAGCTAAAGCAAAGCAAAATCCTTCCCTTCACAACAGAACCGAGTTTTTCCATGAACAACCAACTTCAAATTGATGCCTTGCTGCCGGCGGAGATGGCAGCCAAAGTCGAGACCCTCGGCGTCAAAAAAGCCAATCTCGACTGGGTGAACATGTTTGCGCTTTCCGTGCTGGCAGGGGCCTTTATCGCGCTGGGCGCCATCTTTGCGACGACGGTGAGCGCGGGCGCCTTTGCCTCCAGCCTGCCCGATGGCGCCAGCGTCTCTACGGTCTGGCCAACGGGCGTGCCCCGCCTGCTCAGCGGGCTGGCCTTCAGTCTGGGGCTGATCCTCGTCATCGTCGGCGGCGCCGAACTCTTTACTGGCAACAACCTGATCGTGATGGCGTGGGCCAACGGCAAGGTGAGCACAAAGCGACTGGGATCGAACTGGCTGGTCGTCTATCTCGGCAACTTTGTCGGTGCGGTCGCAACCGCGCTGATCATGTTGATATCGCGGCAGTACGAGTTCAGCCACGGTCAGATCGGCCTGCAGGCGCTGACCATCGCCAACGCCAAGTCCGGGCTGGATTTCTGGCAGGCCATTGCGCTGGGCATCATGTGCAACGCGCTGGTCTGTCTGGCCGTCTGGCTCACCTACAGCGCACGCTCCACCACCGATAAAATCCTGGCGATCGTGCCGCCGATCACCGCCTTTGTCGCGGCCGGCTTCGAGCACAGCGTCGCCAATATGTACTTCATTCCGATGGGGATGTTGATCAGGGCTACGGCCGCACCCGAATTCTGGACGTCGATCAACCGCACGCCCGCCGACTTCGCCAATCTCACCCTGAGCAACTTTCTGGTGCAAAATCTGCTTCCGGTCACGATCGGCAATATCATCGGCGGCGCGGTGATGGTCGGCGCAGTTTACTGGTTCATCTATCTGCGCCCGCGGCAGCAGTGAAACCACCGTGACCACAAAGCCCCGCAAGCAGACCATCAAGCATAAAACTGTGGGGAGAGCAACGGCAAGTGCGCGCAGATCCCCCGGCGTGCGTCGCACTGGTCAGAAGTGATCGCGCAAACAAGTATTCATTGACCAGTGCGACGCACGCTACCAAAAATTTGAGACGCACCCCAGATAGACACAGATAAAATCGGCTAAGTGCAGATAAGCGCTTAGCAGCCAGGCATCTGCGTCTATCTGAGCCTATCGGCGTCCATCTGCGTTCCCTTTTGATCAGTCAGACCAAAGCTTTTTGATTGACAGAGCACCAGTGCAGCATCAGGGTGCGGTGTGCCGGGGGCGTTGTCGGCAGGAATACCAGGCACACAAAGAGGCGCAAAGAAAAGCTGTGATGCTTGCCTTTCTTTGCGCCTCTTTGTGTGCTTCGTGGATTGCAGCAAATCGCTTACTGATTGCTGATCAGTTGCGCCTCAGCGGCGGCTTGTGCGCCCTGCTTTTGCATCAGCACCTTGTATGCTTCCAGTTCCGCCTGGCGCGCCAGGTCAATGCTGTCGGCCAGCACGCGCGCGGATTCCTGCGGGCTGTGGAAGCCGGTGCTGTTCTCCGACGAGATGAAGTCCCAGCGCATCGAGGCCGCGCGGTGCAGTTGCAGCGCGGTGTTCAGCTCTTCATCGGTGGCGCCTGCCTCGCGCGCCGCGACGATGCCATCGATGGCCGCGATCAACGCCTCTTCGCTGCTGCGCAACAATTGTGCGGTGCGATCCTGGATGGTCTCGATGCGGGCGGTCAACTCAGCTTCCGAAAACTTGTGGCAAGTCTGGCACGCGGTCGCCACGTTGACCTTTGGGCTGCGCAGCCAGTGGTCGGAGACCTTGACGCTGCCTTCGCGCACGTAGGGCATGTGGCAGTCGGCGCAGGCCACGCCCGACTGCGCGTGCAGGCCGGTCGAGAAGAGTTCGAACTCCGAATGCTGCATCTTGAGCATCGGCGCGCCCGTCTCCTTGTGCGTCCAATCCTTGAAGCCGGCGTCGTTGTAATATTGCTCGATGTTCTCGATGGACAGGCCGTTCTCCCACGGGAAAGTGAGCAGCTTGTTCTCCCCCTGGAAGTAGTACTCGACGTGGCACTGGGCGCAGACGTAGGTGCGCATCTCCTGGCGCGAGGCCTGCGTCACGTCGATGCCGCGCTTCTCCATCGCGTTGATGAAGGCCGGCCGCGTAATACGCAACGCCATCGTGTCAGGATCGTGGCAGTCCGCGCACGAACTGCCGGTGTGCAGTTGCTCCTTTAGCTCGTTGTACGGCGTGTGGTTGAAGCCTTCCCAACCCATTTCGGCAATAAGCTGCGGCGTCTCCGCGGCATGACAGTTGGCGCACGCACCCGGCTGTTCGACGATCTTGACGCGCTCCGTGTCGAGCTGATCCTGCAACGCATACGCATGGCCGCGATCCTCGTTGTGATCCTTGCTGAAGGCATAGCCGGCCCAGATGCGCGTCATGGCGGGCACGCGTTCGAGCTTGCTGTACGGTTCGGAGCCACCGTAAGTGGTCGGCCCGTAATTTTCCGCCGTTTTCTTGAAGGAGTCATACTGCACCGGGAAATTCATGCCCCACACAGCCGGGTCCAGCTCATCCGCGGCAATCTCCACAACCTTAAGCGGATACTGAGTCGCTTCTTCCTTCTTGCCCTGAATATTCATCAGGACTCCCACGACGACAAGCGTCGCCACCGCGGCCAGTACAAACAAACCGATATACAACCATGTCCGATTTTTGGTAGGCTTTGGCGTCTGTTCGGTCATCTTCGCACTCCTTAATTATATTAATTATGTAAATTTTTTCTGTCAATTGATTGATTTGATGCGGCCTGTCTGTCAGGGACCATGCGCTACATTGCCATGCCCCACATTGCCATGACAACGAACACACTGCAACGGCTCATCCGAGACCGTATGCTCGATAGCGCTGACAGTCATCTCGTGACAGTCAAGACAATTTTTCTCGGCGATCTTGGCGTTGAACTCACGGATCTGGATATGTTGCGGATACGTGCCCAGGGTGAAGGCAAGGCTGTGGTTGAAGCCGTTGATGCCTTTGACAATCCATTTGTCGGGGAAAGTGTGCGGCGTGTGACAGTCATTACAGACGGCGACAGCTTTATGAGAGGAGTGGCTCCACCCATCAAATTGCTCGCGCATGACGTGACAATTCAAACAAGCGTTGGGATCGTTGGAAAAATAGGAGAATCCTTCGGCGTAGACAAAGGTGAAGGCGCCGAGACCCACCAATACGCCAAGCATCAGGGCAGTTCCCGCCAACCAGTAACGGCTACTGCCTCCTGGCGCGGAATCATCGGTCATGGCAATGTTCCCTTTCTGTGGCCACCTATAAAGGTGGAAAATGGAGTAACTTCTGTTAGATTACTACTCATCATAGTGGTAGAACTCATATTCTGCAAATAAGAGCGGTTCAGATGGGTTTGGGCAATGGCCAGCTTTGCTTTACGTGCAAGAGTTGCGGCAATTGATCCGGACAGGCGATGTAACAAGAATCACGCACGTTTACACTTCTTTTACACCCACCCCGTTTTCCGCTAACATTTGCATGCAAAGCTAAAAGAGGAAAACCATTGCGAGTGTTATGAATACAACCATCCTGATCGTGGACGACGAGCCCAATATCATCGAACTCAACCGCATGTATCTTGAAGGCGCTGGTTACCGCGTGCTTGCTGCACGCACAGGCCAAGAGGCGCTGGCGCGCGTTCGCAGCGACCATCCCGACCTGGTCGTGTTGGATCTGATGTTGCCCGGCGCCGACGGTTGGACGGTCTGTCGTGAAGTGCGCCGCGAAAGTCAGACGCCCATCATCATGCTCACGGCGCGCACCGAGGACATCGACCGCATTCTGGGGCTGGAGCTGGGCGCCGATGATTATGTCACTAAACCCTACAACCCGCGCGAGTTGGTGGCGCGCGTGCGCGCGGTGCTGCGTCGCACCCATCCCCCCGCGGAAGCTTCCATCACCCCGCCACTGCAGCTCGGCAACCTGACGCTCGACCCAGCGCGACGCACGGTGTCGGTGGGTGATGACGCAGTGATGCTGCGCTCAAAGGAATTCGACCTCCTCCACCATCTCATGGAGAACGCTGGCATCGTCCTCAACCGGGAGCGGCTGCTCAGCCAGGTGTGGGGTTATGATTTTGCTGGCGAGACGCGCACAGTCGATGTGCACGTTGCCGCGCTGCGCCGGGAACTGCGCGCCAGCGACGTCAGCCTGGAGACGGTGTGGGGCGTCGGCTATAAGCTGGTCGGGCCGCCCTCGCCACCCGCTGGCGCGCGCTGAACCGGAAGCCAAAGCATGTCACGTTTGCGCCGTTTTCTCAATGCCCTGCCAAATCGGCTGTTGTTTACCCACATGCTGGTGGCGATCACGGTACTCTTTGTCGCCGCGCTGATAGTGCTGGTTTTACAGGCGCCGCTGCGCACGGAAACCATGGTGCAACGTATGGTCGAATGGTTGCAGCCAACCACGACCCTGGCGCGCAGCAACTTTGCCGACGTTCTCACCACAGCCGATGGCGCGGCGACCGAACGCTTTCTGGGCTATCTGCGCAGCCAGGCGGACGCCCAGAATGCCCGTATTCTCCTCGTCACCCAGCCTGCGGGCGCTATCGTCTTTGACTCCGGCGAGCAGTTGGCAGGAAAGACATGGACGCCGGGCGCGCATCACACGTTCAATCCTGCCCCGCGCCGTCTGCGCGCCGGCGCAATGATGCCGATGATGAATGAAGCCACGCGCGGCGCCGTCAATCTCGATGGAAACGCCTGGTATTATGTCTCCACGGTTTTGCTCCCCCTCCACGATGGCAGTCTTGACATGGTGGTGCTCAAGCCGCAGCCAGGGATATTGCGCGCAATGGGCGAAGCGATTGCCGAGTTGCCACGCGGCATCCTGCTCGGTGGGTTGTTGGCGCTAGGCGTGGCGATCTTTCTACTCAGCCGCTGGACCGCCGGCACGGTCACGCGCAGCCTGGCGCCGCTGATGGCTGGCACTCAGGCATTGGCCGCGGGCAATCTTGCCTATCGCGTCGACACTGCACACGTCTCGCTTGACGAAGTGCACGCGCTGGCGTCAAGCTTCAATCAGATGGCCGACCGGGTCCAGCAGAGCCAACAGGCGCAGCGCGACTTTATCGCCAATGTCAGCCACGACCTCAAGACGCCGTTGACCAGCATCCAGGGATACAGCCAGGCGCTGCTCGACGGCACCGCGGCCGGCGCGGCGGTGCAGCAACGCGCCGCGCTCATCATCAGCCAGGAGGCGCAACGGCTGACTTATCTGGTGGAAGAAGTGATCGACCTGGCGCGGCTCGAAAGTGGTCGCCTTCACCTCCACCTGGAACCTGTCGATGCCAACGAACTTGGCGCTGAATTGGTGGATAGCTCCCTCCCCCGCTACGAAGCCAGCGGCGTCACGCTGACCTGGCAACCGGCGGCGCAGACTGTCCCGCTGCTGGCTGACGCTGCACGTCTGCGCCGCGCGCTGGCCAACCTGCTCGACAACGCGCTCGAACACACGCCTTCCCCTGGTGAGGTCACGTTGGCCGTAGAAACTACGGAGTTGGGCGCACAGGTTCAATTCATCATTACTGACACCGGCGCGGGCATTCCAGCCGAAGAGATCAGCCGCATCTGGGAACGATTTTACCGGATAGACCGGGCGCGCACCGAGCGCCGCGGGGCGGGGCTGGGGCTGGCAATTGTCAAGGAGATCGGCGAGGCGCACGGCGGCGAAGCCGGCGTCACCAGCGTAGTGGGTCAGGGCAGTCGCTTCTGGCTAAAGCTGCCGGCGAAAGGAGAAAGCAACGCCAAGGACGGCAGGACAGGCTCACTTTAACCCCGACAGCCCTGCCATCCCTTGCAGGAAACGCCGCTGCACCGCCAGAAACACCAGCACGACCGGGGCGGCGGCCACCACCGAGCCAGCCATCATCAACTCGTAGCGCGTGCGATACTGCTCGACAAATTTGGCCAGGCCGACGGGCAGCGTGCGCAGCGCGTCGCCGATGGTGACGATCAGCATCCACAGGAACTCATCCCAACTTGCCACAAAGACGACGATGGCGAGCGTGATCAACGCGGGCTGGATCAGCGGCACGACGATCTGGAAGTAAATGCGCAGCTCACTGGCGCCGTCGATACGCCCGGCGTCGATATAATCGTCGGGCACAGCCAGGATGAACTGGCGCATCAGAAAGACGCCAAAGGCCGACATCGCAAAAGGCATGATCAGGCCGGGGTAGGTGTTGACCCAGCCAAAGCTGCGGATGATCAAGAAGAGCGGAATCAGGATGGCAGTGAAGGGAATCATGATCGTGGCGAGCACAAAGATCAGCAGCAGCGTTTTGCCAGGAAAATCGAACTTGGCGAGGCTGTAGCCCACCATCGGCGTAAAGAGCAAGTTCATCCCCACCACCGCCGCGGTGACGAGCAAACTGTTTTTGAGGTAATTGCCAAAGTTGAAGCTAACAAAGACATCAATATAGTTCTGCCAGTACAAGGCCGTCGGCAACAGATGAAACTCTGTCGAGAAAAAGTCCTGGCTGCTCATGAACGAAGCGGAAAGCATGTACAGCGACGGCACAGAGATCACAATCGCGCCGGCAAGAATGGCAAGCTGGGCCAGGATGCGGTTGAGCGTTCGGAAAGCCTTGCGTGGCATGCGGTGCCTCCTCAAAAACAAGATAGATCGGTCATTCTGCCTGTTGGAAGCGCAGGATGCGGAACTGCACCAGGCTGAAAACAAGCAAGATTAGCAGAAAAATCACAGAGGCGGCGCTGGCATAGCCCATCTTCAGGAACTGAAAGCCATTCTGGAAAATGAACATCGACAGCACGCGCGTGGCGGAGCCAGGGCCGCCATTCGTCAGCAGATACATCGGCGTGAAGGCCTGGAACGCACCAATGATCGAGATCACCACCACGTACAGAAAGACCGGGCGCAGCAGCGGCAGCGTAATGCTCCACAGCCGCTGCCAGGCCGAGGCGCCGTCCACCTTGGCAGCCTCGTAGTAGTCACCCGGAATGGCGCGCAACCCAGCGAGGAAGATCAGCATATAGACCGGTGCACCTTTCCAGATGCTGAGCAGGATCATGGCTGGCATGGCGGTCGCTGGGTTGTCCAACATGCGCACGTCGCGAAAGCCCAGCCAGCGCGCAAATTCGCTGAAGAGGCCAAAGCTGGGGTTGTACATAAAGAGCCAGACCAGCGACCAGACTGTCAGCGAGATCACCGCCGGCATGTAATAGGTGGAAAGATAGGCCTGGCGAAAGCGAAAGTTCTGGTTGAAGACCAGCGCCAGCCCCAGCGACACGATCCAGATAATGACGCAGACGCCGATGGCATAGTAAAAGCTGACGCCGATGGAGTTGATGAATTCTTTGTCATTCGAGAGCGTGACATAGTTGGTCATGCCGATAAAGCGCGGCTCGTCGAGCAAGCTCCAACTGAAGAGGCTGACGTAGAAGGTGCGAAAGAGCGGGTAGACATAGAACAGGCCGAAGAAGAGAAAGGCCGGCGTGGCAAAAAATAGCCCAAAGCGCATCTTGCGCGCGGCCAGGCTTCTGCCCCAGATGTGCGTTCGTTCTGCTTTGCGCCGTTTTGTTGGCGCCGATGCCGTGGTCGATGCTTGCATGCGTTCTCGCTTCCGTAACGGAGGGGCTGCTGCACAAGCCAGCCCCTCCCCATGCGACCACCGGCCCAAGCTGCCCGGCAGTCTGCTTCACAATTGCGCGCGTTACTGCGCGACAGCCTGCTCGGCCTGCGCCTGCGCTTCCTGCAGCACGGTCATGACATCCTCGCCCTGCAGCACACGATCCTGCGCGCGCGTCCAGATGTCGGAAAGCTCGAAGTACTGCGGCGAGCGGAACTCCGACTTGCCGAAGGGATAGTCCGCAAAGATCGTCGCCAGCCGCGGGTCGGACTGGGCGTAGTACTCCGGCAGGGTCATGCCGTCGATGTTGGCCTTGCGCGCCTGCACGTAGCCGACCTCATCCCACCACTGCTGCTGCTTGCTGGTCAGCAGGTTGACGAACTCCCACGCCGCCTCCTGCTCCTCCGGCGAACTCTTGGCGCTCACGAACCATGCCCAAGCGTAGAGCGTCGTGACACGATCGACGGCATCGGCAAACTGCGGCAGCGGCGCCGTATCCCAGTTCAGATTTGGGTCGAGGTCGTTGAGCGGCTTGGCCGCCCACGGCCCGCCGATAATGATTGACGCGCGATCGTTGACCAGGTCGTCGAGCAGGTTCTGGTCGAGCGCCGGATCAATGGCGCCAGCCTGGCGCAGGCTCTGCACATACTCCATGACCTTGACCATCGGCTCCTGGGTGAAGTCAGGCATGCCAGTTTCGGCGTTGATCAGCTCACCGCCGAGTTGACGCAGCATCGGCTCCTGAACCAGCACGGTCCAAATCGGCGTCTGGAAAGGCCATTCAAGGCCGATGCGCACGACCTTGTCGCCATCCTTCTTGGTGAGCTTGGCGGCAATGTCGGACAACTCTTCCCAGGTGATCGGCGTCTCCTTGGAAAGCGGCTCGATGCCGGCCTCGGCAAAGTCGTCCTTGTCGTAGATCAGGCTGAAGGTATTGTACTCGGAGACGCCGCCGGTGTAGACCTTGCCATCAACGGTGAAGGCGTCGAGCGAGCCGGCGTCGTAGAGATCGACAAACTCGTCCTGCGTCTGCACGCCAAAGGCAGTGGGGTTAACCGGAGCGACGATCCCATTTTTGACAAACTGCGGAATCATCCAGTCACCGGCCCAGAAGACATCAGGGCCTTCCCCGCCCGCAAAAGCCGTCAGGATTTTCTGCTCGTAGTTGGAGTGCGGCGCGTTGTCAAAGGTGATCGTCACATTGGGATGCGACTCCTGGAACTCGGCGATTGCCGCCTCGTTGACCGGGATCGACTGCGCGTGGTTGTGCGTCATGTAGAGCAGCTCGATCGGCTGGTCGCCGGCGGCGCTCTCTCCGCCCGCGCCGGCCGGTGCGGCGGCTGGCAGCGTACAGGCAGAGAGCGCCATGGCGCCAATGATCAACAACGCCAGCAGCGTGTAAATACGTGTTTTCATCTGAATATCTCCTGATTGAAATGTGTCTGGGTGAGCGTCAACTAACTTCTTTACATTCACCTACTGAACCACCTGTCTCTGTCGATTTTCTCCTCCTTTTTGCGTGACCGCGTGGATAAACTGCAAGTTCAGGCGCCGCCCGCGGCCAACCTGCCTTCGAGCGCAAACGCGGCGGCCCAGGGCAGCGATGCAGTGCCGCCGGCCGCAAGCTCGAGCGGCGCGCCGTCGAGCTGGGCGTTGCTGCCCGCGAGCAGGTGCAGCGTCACCGCCGCCGGTGGCCGCGGCCAGGCAGTGTCGAAGGTGACGCGCAGCGTAAAGGCGCGCGCCTCGCCGATTGCCAGCCGCAGCGAAACCGGGCCGAAGCGCGTCGGCGTCGCCTCCAGCTCCACCACCGCACCGGGCTTAATCCAGTTCTCCGGCAGCCCTGGCAGCAGATCCAACGTCTCCCCGCGCTCGAAGACGAGCAGGTGGCGCACGAGCCGGATGAACTCTGCAGACGCCCAGTTGTGCGGCATGTCGCCCACAAGCTGGCCGTTGTGCGAACTCCGCAGCGACTGCTCTTCGCGCCAGACGCGCGTGGGTGCGGCGTGGTTGGCAAAGGCGTAAAGATAGTCCACCGCCTTGTCGGGCCGGCCCGCATAGAGCCAGACATGCGCAGCAAACGAAGCATGATAGTTCCAGACGGCCCGGTAGGGCAGCCAGCCGGTCGTCGCCGGGATGCCTTCCTCATCGTCCACCAGATCCATCAGATGCAGCAGGTTCTGCACGATCGGGTCGTCCGGCGCAAAGACCTCGCCGGGCCAGATCGCCTGGCAGAGCGCCCAGGTGGCCGACTCCGGCTGCAACTGGTTGTGGCGCTGCAACGGCTCGGGGTAATCAGGAATCCAGTG
>JACSRH010000149.1 GCA_014879855.1 Caldilineaceae bacterium
CAGCATAAAGTCACGGATCACGCCGTTCAGGTCGTGCACGGCAGCGATGAAGGTGCGCAGCGTGCGCACAGTGGCGCCGTAGGCGTCGAACTCAGCTACGGTCATGCCGTCGGGGTCGTAGGCGCGGCGGAAGTCGGGAACTTTGGCATAGAGCGCGTCGATGATCTGGGCATCGACCGGGTTCTGCATGCGCTCCTTCACGTCAATGTCGGAAGCGTTGATCTTGAGCTGCCATTCGTAGGGGATCGTCAGCACCACATCGCCGCCGATCAGCTCCGACCAGTGGCCAAGGTGGCGGTAGGCCGCGGCCAGCAGGCGCACGCGATAGCCGCGTTCCTGCCACAGGCGGTACGCGTGCTTGAAAACAGCGATGCCCGCCCAGTCCAGATAGCTGGGATCGATGGCAATGCCATCGCGCTTGACCGCCATCTTGATCCAGTCGTCGGTGCGACCGATCATAATCGTGCAGACGGGGCGCATGTCGCTCACATCCTTGCCCTCGGCCGCGCGGCGCTTCAACCCGCGCTCGACCGCCTCGGCCACGGCGACGGCCTGCGGCACAGTGAAGCTGACGGTCGCGTTGACGTTGACGCCGTGATAGGTCGCCTCTTCGATGGCTTCGGCGCCGGCGCGCGTGACTGGCATTTTCACTTGCATGTTGGGCGCCAGCGTGTTGAAATGGCGCGCCTGCGCCACAATCGCCTCGCAATTGCGGTAGAACATCGGGTTGGTCTGGATCGAGAGGCGCCCCTTGTGGCCGTCGTTGCGCTCGAAGGTGGGGTGCAGCAGATCGGCGCCGCGCACGGCCATCTCCTCGATCAGCTTCCACGAAACCTCCGCCTCCGTCCAGGTCGGATTCTCGGCGATGATAGCGTAGATGCGATCCTCCCACAGATGCATCTCCTTGGTGAGTACATTGAGCACGATGTTGGGATTGGTCGTCGCGCCGACCGCGCCGTGACCGATGGCATAGGTCAGCTCTTCAATCGAGCAGGAGTCGTTCCAATAGTCAGTCGGCGTTGCAACGGTCTTGAGCAGTGGGCTGGATATCGTCATACAAATCCTCCGATAGAATCAAGCGCCAGCCGTCGATCCAGTCCGGATCGGCAACCAACCTGGCAGTGCAGAAGCCAGCGCCAGCTAATAGGATGCACACGAGGGTGCATGGATGAATGGCTCGAAACAACTTGGGGATGGAGATTGTGCACACGTGTGCACGACCCTGCATACAGTAACATAGCCTACACAGGTTGTCAATCCCCAAAATTCACCGGCGCGCTGCCAGGCGCAGCCGTGCTCTCGCGCACGACCAGGTCATTGGTCAGCACCCGGCTCTGCACCGGTCGTCCTTCCAGGATGTCCAGCAGCATTTGCATCGCGATGGCGCCCAGCCGCAGCTTGGGTTGGTGGATCGTCGTCAGGGATGGCGTCACATAGCGCGCGATGTCAACGTCATCATAGCCGACGACGCTCAACTGCGCCGGCGTTGCAATGCCGCGCTCGCGACAGGCGAGCAACACGCCGACGGCAATCAGATCGTTGTAGCAAAAGACTGCGGTCACACCGGTTGGCAAGAGCGCAGGCAACAGCGCCTGCCCATCGAGCACATCATCTGCATGGACATTGTTCATCGTCGGTGCGATGCGCACCCACTGCGCATCCACTGCAATCCCGGCTGCCGAGAGTGTGTCGCAGTAGCCGGCAAAGCGGCGCCGGTTTGACTGTCTACGGTTGCCGACGCCCAGATAGCCGATTTTGCGATGGCCCAGCGCCAGCAAATGCTCGACCGCCTGGCGCGCGCCGTCGTAGTCGTCGGCGTCCACAGAATGCAGCCGGTCCGCCTCACACTCGGCCTGCTGGTTGATCAGCACTGTCGGCATCTTGAGTTGCGCCAGGCGCGCGACGTAGGCGCCACCCATCTGAGCGCTGGCGCTGATCACACCGTCGACGCGACGCCGGTGAAAAGTTTCGATGATCTCCAGCTCGCGCTCCGGATCATTGTGCGAGAGGCTGAGGAAGAGGCTGGTGTGATGCGCCTGCGCAACCTCCTCAATCCCGCGCACCACGCGCCCGGCAAAGGGGTCGGAGATCGAGGCAATGATCAGCCCCACGGTGTTGGTGCGCTGGCCTTTCAGGCTTTGGGCCACTGCATTGGGCGTATAGCCCATCTCTTGTGCAAGTTGCTGGATACGCTGGCGCACTTCGAGGCTGATCAGCGCGCTGTCGTGCAGCGCGCGCGAAACCGTCGAATGCGACACGCCGGCCGCCGAGGCGATGTCCTGGATCGAGATAGGTCTACGATGCATGATGCTTCCTGGATGGTGTGTTTGGGCGAGTTCACCTCTGCGCAGCAACGATCCATGAGGGTTTTGCACACGTGTGCAGTATACAGGGGGAGCATAGGTCTGTCAAGAAAGCAGATGGATTTATGTTAATGCAAGGCGCCGCAGGATTCACGCACGAT
>JACSRH010000169.1 GCA_014879855.1 Caldilineaceae bacterium
CTAATCTCCAATCTCTAATCTCCAATCTCCAATCTCCAATCTCTACTCTCCCATCTTTGCTAACCGCGCGTAAACCGGCGCCAGCGCCTGATAGCTTTCAGTGAAGATCGTCAGCAACTCGTCGCATCGCTGCTGGTTGGCTGGGTTCGGCGCGACGACCTGCATCACCTGGCTGCGTTCCGCCGCAATCGACCAGTCGTAGAGGCCCGCGCCGACGCCCGCGGCTACCGCCGCGCCCCAACTGGTTGCTTCGCCGGGCAGCGCCAGTCGATGGATCGGCAGTCCAAGCACATCGGCCAGAATTTGCGGCCAGATCTGGCTCTTGCCGCCGCCGCCGATCAGCCGCAGCGCGTCGATGCCCGGCACATGCTCGCGCAGGCTGTTGAGAATCTGCCGCAGCCCAAAGGCCACGCCTTCGAGCACGGCGCGCGCCATTTGCGGCTTGCTGTGCTGCATGGACAGACCGACAAACGCGCCGCGCGCGTGCGGGTCCCACCATGGGCTGCGCTCGCCCATCAAATAGGGCAGGAAGATCAGACCGCCTGCGCCAGGCTCGGCCGTTGCGGCCGCAACGTCGAGGTCGAGATCACCGTCGGCCAGCGCCTGCCACGCCCATTCGCGCGCGCCGCCTGCCAGTTGCATCACGCCCATCGGCGCGTAGCGCTGCGGGTGAACATGGTGGAAGGTCATCGTGCGTTGCTGCGGGTCGGGAACGGGCGCCAGTGTGCTCACGCTGATCCACGCCGAGGTGCCGATGACGCAGTAGGCCGAACCCGGCTCGACCACGCCCGCGCCGATGCCGGCGCAGCTCCCGTCGCCGCCGCCGATCACAACCGGCGTGCCCGCAACCAGGCCACTGGCTTTCGCCGCCTGCGCGGTGACGCGCCCGACAATGGTCGATGACGGATAAGGGGTTGGCAACTGGCTGACGGACAGATCGAGCGCGTCCAGGAAAGGCTGATGCCACGTGCGCGCGGTCAGGTCAAAGAGGAGCGTGCCCGATGCATCCGAATAGTCGGTGGCAAACTCCCCCGTGAGTCGGTGGACGATGTAATCCTTGGGCGCCAGAAACTTGGCTGTTTTTGCGTAAATTTCCGGCTGATGGGTGCGCACCCACAAAATCTTGGGTGCACAGTACGCGGGGCTGGTGCGATGGCCGCAGCGCAAATAAACTTCGTTAGCGCCACAGCGCGCCGCCACAAGCTCCGCCTCCGCCTGCGCGCGCTGGTCGGCCCAGATGATGCACGAACGCAGCGGTGTTCCAGCGGCATCGACCGGCAGACAACCCATCATCATGCCGCTGAAGCCAACCGCAGCGATCTGGGTGGGGGGGATGCCGGTCGTGGCAAACAGTGTTTGTGAAGTTGCACAGACCGCCTGCCACCATGCCTGTGACTCCTGCTCCGCCCAGTTGGGATGAGGAAATGCTGTGGCATAAGGGGCAAAAGCGCTGTCCACCAGACGGCCCTGGGCATCGAAAAGTGTGGCTTTATTGCCGGATGTGCCTAAGTCGTGGGCAAGGATGAATGCGCCGGTCATAATTGTCTCCTCACTGAATTCTACTCCTGTCTCCTATGTCCGCAAAATAAGCGTAATCTGGACTTTCGGTTTTGGTTTTGGAATCGGCGGTTGCTCTTGTTTTGTCCTTGCAAAGCGTGCGTTTGTATGGTAAAGTGTGGGCAATTTGTGGTCTTCCACGATCCCCAATCAACAGCGAGAACCTATGATGATTCAAACCGGAGCTGACGTGCAACTAGAGCATGCTCTCAATCACTTCGATGCAGCCGTCCGACGCGCTGCTCTGGCTGAGTTGTTGAAACAACCGGCCGCGCTCCCGACGCCGCGTAACGTTGCCAACATGCACTGTCACACCTTCTTCTCGTTCAATGCCTATGGCTATTCTCCAACTGGGTTGGCCTGGCTGGCGCGCCAACAAGGCATCGAGCTGATGGGCATTGTCGATTTTGACGTGTTGGACGCTGTCTCGGAATTTCTCGCCGCCTGTGACCTGACCGGGGTGCGCGGCAGCGCCGGCATCGAAACACGCGTCTATGTGCCGGAGTTTGCCACCCGCGAGATCAACTCACCTGGCGAACCTGGCGTCCTGTACCACATGGCGATCGGCTTCACTGCCACCGAGGTCTCTCCGGCCGCGCAGTCGATCCTGGACGAGCTGCGCGCCCAGTCGGCGGATCGCAACCGCGCGCTGATTGATCGCGTCAATGCCTATCTTGACCCGGTCGTGATCGACTACGCGGCCGATGTGCTGCCGCTCACCCCGTCAGGCAACGCCACTGAACGCCACATTGTAGCCGCTTACATCAAGGCCGCGGAACGGAATTTTGACCAGCCTGCGACATTTTGGGCTGGCCGGCTGGGCATGGACGTTGCCGCTGTCGAGCAGGCGATGCACGACCAGGCCGGCTTCCAGAACACGGTGCGCAGCAAGCTGATGAAGCGTGGCGGCCCCGGCTACATGCAACCCGACGCAGGCACCTTTCCATGCGTGGAGCGGCTGCACGAGCTTGCGGCGCACGGCCACGCCTTGCCGTGCGCCGCGTGGCTTGACGGTCTGTCGGAAGGCGAGCAGGCAATGGACGAATTGCTGACGCTGCTGGTCGACAAAGGTGTGGTTGCACTCAATATCGTGCCTGACCGCAACTGGAACCTGTCCGATCCACAGGCGGCTGCCAGGAAGCAGCAAAAATTGTATGAAGTGGTGGCGTTGGCAAAGGAATTTGATCTCCCTCTCAACGTCGGTACGGAAATGAATAGCTTTGGCCAGCCGACCGTCGACAACTTTGCCGCGCCCGCGCTTGCACCCGTGCGCGATGCGTTCATGGATGGCGCCTACTTTATCTACGGGCACACATTGCTGGAGCGGTGGCTTGGCATGGGGTGGCAGAGCGACTGGGCCGCGGATGCTTTGCCAGCGCGCGCCGCGCGTAACGGATTCTACACCAAACTTGGCCGCCATATCCCGCCGGGAGCAAAAGGGCGCGCCTTGCTGTCTGAGATACAGCCAGACATGCGCCCTGATGAAATCATGCAACGATTGGCGATTGAATAGTAGCACGGAGAGATTTGACATGACGAGTGACCCAATCGGATCTAAAATTGAACAATATCGAAAGAGTGAAGAGCCACTGTCCGCAACCAATCGGCTGTGGCCGCTTTATGGCGCGGGCTGGGAGAATCTCGGCAAGGAGGGCGGCGCGATGGATCTGCCGATGCCGCATCCTGGGCCGGATGAACTGCTGGTGCGTCACGATGCGGTCGGCATCTGCTTTTCCGACATCAAGGTCATCCGCGCTGGCGAAAAGCATCCACGCATTCATCGCAGCATGAAGGAGCAGCCGGTCGTGCTTGGCCATGAAGTGGCGTTGACCGTGGTAGTTGCGGGTGAGAATCTACAAGAGCAATATAAACCCGGCGACCGTTTCATCGTGCAGGCGGACATCTACATTGGCGGCAAAGCCTATGCGTACGGCTATGAACTTCAGGGCGGCTTCTCCAAATACAGCATTATCGATTGGCGCGTGCTCAATGGCGACCACGGCAACTATCTGATCCCGGTCAAGCCGGAGGATGGCTATGCCGAGGTGGCGCTCTGTGAGCCGTGGGCGTGCGTTGAGGCCTCCTACACGGTGGTCTACCGCACGCAGTGGCAGGAAGGCGGCGTTGTCTGGCTGGTGGGTGATGGCCGCGGCGTAAGTCTCGGCGCGGCCGTAGACTGGCGACCGGCGAAGGTCGTGCTCGACGTGACAGATTCTGCGTTCGCCGCGCAGGTGCGCACGTGGGCGGCGAGCGCAGGTGTGGAAATCCAGGAGGGCGACGACGGCAGCGCGCGCTACGATGACATCGTCGTGCTGGGCGCGGATGAGGCGTTGTGTGCGCGCGCCTTCTCGCGCATGGCGAACGGCGCCATCCTCAACGTCGTGCTGGATCGCCCGTTGGCACGCGCCGTGGCAGTAGACATCGGACGCATGCACTACGATCACCTGCTGGTCGTTGGCACGGACACGCCCGATCTCTCCGCCGCGTATACGCCGGTGCGGACGCAGCTCAAGGCTGGCGGGCGCTGTTGGATTTTGGGGGCGGCCGGGCCGATGGGGCAGATGCATCTGCTGCGTGCACTGTCGATGCCGGGCAAACCAGCCAAAGTGGTCGCCACCAATCTGCATACCGTGCGCATGAAACCAGTGCGCAAACAATTCGCACGCCAGGCCGCCGAATTGGGTGTGGAGATCGTATTTCTCTCGCGCGATGCTATCACCGACGAAGAAGCATTCTTGCAGCAGAAATGGGCCGAGTCGGATGGCCAGGGCTATGACGACGTCGTAGTCATGGCGCCGACGACGGAGGCCGTGCAACAGGCAGCGATGGTCGTGGCCGACAACGCCGTGATCAATGTGTTTGCCGGACTTGCTCGCGGCACGCTGGTCGAGCTGGATCTCAACCCGGTGGCGCAGCGCGGCGTGCGTTACACCGGCACAAGCGGCTCATCGATCGAGGATCTGCGCCACATGCGCGATCTGGTCGAGAGCAAGCAATTGCCCACCAACCATTCCGTGGCGGCGATTGCAGGGCTGGAAGGGGTTGGCGATGGGTTGCGCGCAGTGGCCGAGGGGCAGTTTGCCGGCAAAGTGGTTATCTATCCGAATTTGAATCGACCTCTGCCGTTGACGCCCTTGACGCAGTTGGAGACGGTGCTGCCCCAAGTGGCCGCTAAACTCGATGCCGACGGCATGTGGACGCGCGCGGCCGAAGACGAATTGTTGCGCGTGATGTTGTAAACGAAATGAGAACTGAATTGCGGAGTTGTTTATGTCTCAACTGACAGGACGCGTAGCACTTGTCACCGGCGGCGCGCAGGGATTGGGCGCCGCGCTTTGTTTGCGCCTGGCGCGTGAGGGATGCGACGTGATGGTCGCCGACCTCAACGGCGAGCAGGCAACGCAGACGGCCGACGCAGTTGCCCAGGAGACGGAGCGGCGGTGCATGGCCGTAACAGTGAATGTCGCCAACGAAGAGCAGGTGCGCGCGATGGTTGAAGCTACAGTCGAGGCGTTTGGCCGGCTCGATATTCTGGTGGCCAATGCCGGCGTTGTCCGGGCAGGGCCGGTGGACGAGATGAGCCTGCGCGACTGGCAACTCGTGATGGATGTCAACCTGACCGGTTATTTTCTATGCGCCAAACACGTCGCCGCCGTGATGAAACGTCAGCACAGCGGCGCCATTGTGCAGATCAACTCGAAGTCAGGCAAAAAGGGCAGTTTCAAGAACGGCGCCTACGCGGCCAGCAAATTTGGAGGCGTAGGTTTGACGCAGAGCATAGCGCTTGAACTGGCCGAACATGGCGTGCGCGTCAATGCGGTCTGTCCTGGCAACCTGCTCGATTCCCCGCTGTGGGTGGAGTCACTGTACAGCCAGTACAGCAAGCGCCTCGGCATTTCAGAGGAGGAGGTACGCCAGCGTTACATCGACCAGGTGCCGATGAGACGCGGCTGCACCTATGATGATGTGGCCAACGCGGTGGTCTTTCTGGCGTCCGATCAGGCCAGTTACATGACCGGCCAGGCCATCAACGTCACCGGTGGACAAGAGATGCGCTGATGGCGACCTTCGTCGGGTTTGGTTTTGGACCCATCCAGGCGGGGCTGTTCCTGGCTGAAGCCTTCAGTTCAGGCAATTTTACGCGGCTGGTTGTCGCCGAGATCGTGCCGGAAGTAGTGGCGGCGGTGCGACAGGCCGGTGGTTTCACGGTCAACATTGGCCATGCCGACCGCATCAGCGCGCTGACCGTCGGCCCGGTCGAAATTTACGCACCTGGCGTGCCGGTCGACCGCGAACAACTTGTGCAAGCCGTGGCCGCAGCCAGTGAAATCGCGACAGCATTGCCAAGCGTCGTGCACTATGTCACGGGCGGCGACAGCGGCGTCCATGCGATCCTGGCGGAAGGATGTCTGCGCAAGGTGGAGTGCAATGGCCCGCTGGCTGTAGTGTACGCGGCGGAAAACCACGCGCGCGCGGCCGACCTGCTGGCCGAGGCTGTGCTGGCCGAAGCGCCAGCCGGCCAGCGCGACCCGATACGCCGCCGCGTGCAATTTCTCGACACGATCATCGGCAAGATGAGCGGTGCGCCTGAGGAGACGGCGGATCTCCACCCTGTTGTCGCGGGGCTGAAACAGGCTTTTCTGGTGGAGGCCTTCAACCGCATCTACATCTCCCAGATCCAGCGGCCAAGCCACAGTGCAGAGCTCGATCCGGCCTGGGCGGATTATCGCCGCGGCATCGAAGTCTTTGTCGAACAGCCGGATTTGACGCCTTTTGCCGAAGCCAAGCTCTATTGTCACAACGCCGGGCACGCGCTGGCCGCGTATCTGGCGCATTGTCTTGGCTTGCGGCGCATTGACGAGCTGCGCCAGCGTCCCGACATCCTCGAGTTTGTGCGCAGCGCCATGCTGGAGGAATCAGGCGCGCCACTGCTGGCGCGTTTTGGCGGCGTTGATCCGCTCTTCACACCGGCAGGGATGCGCGCTTACGTCGTCGACGACCTGGTCGAGCGCATGGTCAACCCCTACGTGCGCGACGCCGTGGCGCGCGTCGGACGCGACCCGGCGCGTAAGCTGGGCTGGGAGGATCGACTGGTCGGCGCGATGCGGCTGGCGCTCAACGCACGCGTGAAGCCGCGACGGTATGCGCTGGGTGTGGCGGCCGCGCTGCGTTGGTTGGAACTGGAGCCCACGCGCGCCCATGCCTATCTGTGCGACCTGTGGGGGCCGCTTGACCCACCGCAGGACGAGCAGAACGCGGTCTTAGCCTGTGTTACGCAAGCCTGTGAGGTGCTGCAAGATTGGGAGCGCCGCAACTATCCCAACCTGGTATAATGATGCGGTTGCACCCATTCCCGAAACGTGCTCGGTTGCTGCAATCCGGATTTCCAAAGAAAGCTGAAAAATGAGTGAAGAAGACGGGCTTCCTGGACGCCCCTATGAAGAATTTGCGACATTTAATCTGACGAGTGAGGAGCGTCGCGAACGCATTATCCAGGTGCTGCGCGAGCAGGATGAGGTGTCCGTCGCCGAATTGAGCCAGCGGCTGGGCGTGTCGGAGGTGACGACGCGCAAGGATCTTCAGCAACTGGAAGAACAAGGCTACCTCACCCGCGTGCGCGGCGGCGCGGTGGTGTCGGGGCGCGGACAACTGGAGCTGCGCTTTGCCGCACGCCAACAGGTGAATTTGGATGAAAAGCGCCGCATCGCCAGCCGCGCTGTGCAACTGATCCAGCCCGGCGCGACCGTCTTTCTCGACGGCAGCACAACAGCTTTTCAGATGACGCGCCTGCTGCGGGATATGCAGAATCTCACTGTGATCACCACCGGCCTGTACGCTGCGCTGGAGCTGAGCTTTGCGCCCGACGTGACGACAATCGTGGCCGGTGGCATTCTACGCCGGCGCACCAGCAGCCTGGTGGATACGCTCAGCCCCAAATTGCTGCGCCGGTTGCATGTGGACATTGCGTTTTTGAGTTGCCGCGGCTTTACCGCGGAGAGTGGCATGATGGAGTCCGACCTGCGCGAGGCGCAGACGAAACGCGCCATGGCTGAGACGGCCGCACGCAAGATTGCGCTGGTCGACTATGCCAAATTTGGCGATATTTTTGTGGCCACTTCGTTGTTGCCAGAAGAGATCGACCTGCTGATCGTAGACAATGGCTTGCCGGATTCCCTGCGCAGGTCACTGGAAGCGGCCCAGATTCCGACAGAATATGTGTAGATGAGGGGATGAGAAAGGTGATGGATGATGCGTGAAACGGCGAATTTTCTAGCCGCCGATCTCGGGGCGTCGAATGGCCGCGTGCTGCTTGGCCGGTGGGACGGCGAACGCTTCGAGTTGGAGGTGCTCCATCGCTTCGAGAACGGGCCGACCAATGTGCTTGGTCGTCTTTACTGGGATGTGCTGGCGTTATGGCGTGAAGTCAAAGCAGGCATGACGCGCTATGCAGCTGCGTATGGACAACCGCTGGCTGGCATCGGCATCGACACCTGGGGCGTGGATTATGGATTGCTCGACGCGGCCGGCCGTCTGCTCGGCAACCCCGTGCACTACCGCGATAGCCGGACGCACGGCATGGTCGACCGCCTCTTTACCCAGATTCCCAAAGCGGAGCTTTTTGACCTCACGGGCATCCAGTTCTTGGAATTGAACACGCTGTTTCAACTGTACAGTATGCGCGTGCAGAACGACCCACAGCTCGCGGCGGCGCGACGTCTGCTGTTGATGCCCGATCTGTTTCACTACTGGCTGTCGGGCGAGCAGGTGGCGGAATACACCATCGCCTCGACGACCCAGATGCTGCTGGCGCAGGATCGTCAGTGGGCCGCGGCGCTGCTGGCGCGGCTGGACCTGCCTGCTGCGATCCTGCCGAACATCGTCCAGCCCGGCACGGTGCTCGGCCCGTTGCTGGCGCAGGTGGCCGAGGAAACAGGCATCCCCGCGGGCGCGCCGGTCGTCGCCAGCGCGGCGCACGACACGGGCAGCGCGGTGGCCGCCATTCCCGGGCTGGACGCGCACAGCGTCTACCTGAGCAGCGGCACGTGGAGCCTGATGGGCATCGAGGTGCGCCAGCCGATCATCAACGCCAAGATGCTTGATCTGAACTTCACCAACGAAGGCGGCGTCGACGGCACGATCCGGCTGCTCAAGAACATTTCCGGGTTGTGGCTGCTGCAGGAATCGCGCCGGCAGTGGGAGCGCGAAGGGCACACCTACACCTGGGAAGGGCTGATGATGGAGGCGCAGAAGGCGTCTCCCTTCCGCTCGATCATCAATTCGGATGCAGCGGACTTCAACACGCCGGCCGCAATGGTGGATGCGATCCGCGCCTTCTGCCGGCGCACGCAGCAGCCCGAACCGCAGACGCCCGGTGAAGTGGTGCGCTGCTGTCTGGAAAGTCTGGCGCTGCGCTACCGCTGGGTGGTCGAAGCGCTGGAGGAAATCTTAATGTCCGCTGGCTTGTCTCACGGGCGCCAGCTCGATATCATCCGCGTCGTGGGCGGCGGCAGCCAGAATCGCCTGCTTAACCAACTGACCGCGGATGCGTGCGGCCGCACGGTTGTCACCGGCCCGGTGGAGGCGGCCGCGCTCGGCGTGATCATGATGCAGGCAGTGGCGACGGGTCATTTTGCCAGCGTCGCCGAAGGGCGCGCGGCCATCGCCGCGTCGATCGAGCAGGAAGTTTTCACACCGCACACACAGACTGGTTGGGATGAAGCCTATGCACGCTTCTTACACATGATCGAGTAGCGCGCCACGCGCAGCTGTCCAGAGGTGATGGGCGTCTTCAAAAGTGACCATCACCTCTGGACAGCGCAATCCGCCAAGGTTTACGCAGATAAGTGCATTCTGTGATACACTGCCAAATCTATGGCGTCCGTGAGCTATTACCAGACCCTGCAAGTCAAGCAGGATGCATCGCAGGCGGAAGTGGCGGCGGCCTATCGACGGCTGGCGCGACGGTTTCATCCCGATCTGAACGCTTCGCCCGATGCGCACCGGCAGATGCAGGCCATCAACGAAGCCTACAACACCCTGCGTCACCCAGAGCGCCGTCAACGCTATGATGCGACATTGGCGCCGCCAGGCAGCGCCAGCGCCGCGCAGACATCCTCTCCCTATCCAGCCCGCACTGCTACGGCCACCGCCTCAACGACCGCATCGAAGACTGCTTCGACGACTGCCTCGTCTGCCTCCACGGGTCCGGCTGGCTCAACCACTGCTTCCAACCGATCGCGCCCGCCCGCGGCGTGGCTGAGTTATCAAAAGCGCATTGGCGCCGAGATCGTCTTCACCATCGGTCACGCCGACGCGATGGCCGTGTTGCTGGCCGACTTGCAACGGCGCATCCCCCCTGCTGGCCGTCGGTATAACATTGCGTATAACCGCTGGCACGTTGCTGCGGATTATGAGGATGTGTTGCGCACGCTGTTTCGCAATTATGCACCGGTGGTGCAGACCGCGGCCTCCGCCTATGCCCCGGGGCGGCCGCCTTCTGTCGCACCACGCCGCGCGCTCCACCCAGACACGCGCGCACGCCGCGCATCTGATCGCAGAGCGTGGGGTGGCATGGGGTTGGCTGTGGTTGCCGCGCTGATGGTCTACGCGCTGATTGTCAGCCGCGTGGTGCTGCCCGATGTTGCCGCCGCGCCCTCCGCCGCGGCCAGGGTGGCGCCTGCCGCGCTCGACGCTGCTCAGTTGCCTGGGGAGGCAGCCGCGCAGGACGACGCTATTACGTTTCCGAGCGATTGCACCCCGGCGCAAATAGCGACAGCGCCCGCCTATTTTCAGGAAGCGTGCAAAACGCTGCAAGATCGGCCGCGCGCGGCGACGCCGTCGCCGTCGCGCCAATTCGCCCTGACCACTACGCGCGTGGCTTCCAACATTCGCAGCGGCCCGGACACCCGCTTCCCTGTGCTGACGACAGCACCACCAGGTACGCGCCTCCAACTGGTCGGCTATGCGATCAGCCGGAACTATGTTTGGTATATCACCAATTTTGGCGGTTGGATCCGCAGCGATCTGTTGACGGACGCGCCGGAATTTCTACCGATGGTGGGAACGTGAAAATTCGGTGCAGATTCTGAGCGCTCGCTGAGCCTCCACGCTAGCGCTGGGCAAGTTTCACTGATCCAGGTTTCAGGAGTTTTGGCGTGAATGATTACATCGTGCGGGTGCTGGCCAGACAGAGCGGCATCCGCGGACTTGCGTGCCTTACTACAGGCGTTGTCGCCGAGGTCGCACGCCGGCATCAGGCGTCGCCGGCTGGCAAAGCTGTGTTGGGCTACGGGTTGACTGGCGCTGCACTGTTGGGCGCCTTGCTCAAGGCAAAGCAACAGGTTGCCATCAAGGTTGAAGGCAGCAGTTCGTTGCGCAAGCTGGTCGCGGAAGCAAACCACGACGGTCATGTGCGCGGTTATCTTGCTTTTTTTGATGATCAGGCTTCGCGCTGGCTCGATCCTGCTGATGTGGCAACAATCATCGGCCGGCAGGGGCGGCTGATTGTGGTCAAGGATTTGCGCTACAAGGATCTGTATGAAAGTGTTGTCCCGTTGCAAACCGGGCGGCTGGATGCAGATCTGACCTACTATCTGATGATGTCCGAGCAAACGCCATCGTTTGTGGAGATCGATGCCCTGGTCAATGGGCAGGGTGAGTTATATGCCGCAGGTGGAGCACTGTTACAGATCTTGCCCGGCGGCGACCTGGCTACACTGGCGCGCATGGCCGAGCATCTCGATGACCTCCCGCCCATCGGCGAGTTGCTGGCGAACGGCGAAACCCCAGAAGACGTGCTGGCCAGCCTGTTCCGCGGACAAGCGTATGATGTGCTCGAAACACATTCGCTCGAATTCCGGTGTACGTGCAGCCGGCAACGCTCGCGGCAGGCGCTGAAACTTATTGGGCGCGCTGAAATCGAGGCGCTGATCGCAGAGGGAGAAGCCATCATCGACTGCCATTTTTGCCATGAACGCTATCTGTTCGACCGCACTGATCTGAAAGCAATCCTGACCGAAGTGACCGCAGCGGCTTAGTGCTGAATAAGGTAACGTCCCGGCAGCACTAGCGCTTGGCCGCCTTGTGCGCCGTATCGGCCCTCTCAAAAGCCTGCGACGATCGGTGAGATTTGTTGTAACCAGCACCGCGCGCTATACTGTTCACTTGGAATTGAACCGACCAGACGTCCACGTCTGATGCTGAAGACAGCAGGTGCGAGTGTAAATGTCCGGCGCGCCGGGCAGCCCGCCGAGGCAGATGAGTCGAAATGACGGCACGCTGGCAACAGCGCGTCTGTGATTGACTGCTCACGCCCTTCTGCATCATCAGAAGGGCGTTTTGATTGGAAAAAACCAGATCCCTAACAGAAAGGAGGGATGTCGCTTGGCTATCAATCGCGAGAAAAAGGAAGAACTGGTTGCTCAGTACAAGGAGCTGATCGCAAATTCGCCTGCGTTGGTCTTTACAAACTACCAGGGCACGAAGGTCAGTCAGGTGCGTTCGCTGCGCGCAAAGCTCAAGGATTCGAACTCGACTTATGTGGTCGTCAAGAATACCTTGCTCGGCCTGGCGCTGCGTGAGAGCGACCGCGTATCACCGGATATGCTGCTCCAGGGCGCCAACGCCGTGATGTTCTGCGGCGAAGATATTGGCAAGAGCGTCACGGCGCTCAAGGCATGGATCAAGGATGCCAAGGCGCTCGAAATCACCGGCGCACTGCTTGAGGATTCTGTGTTGGACGGCAAAGGCGCGGAATCACTTTCCGACCTGCCGACCAAAGACCAGACGCGCGCCATGTTGCTTGGCGTACTCAGCGCACCGGCGCGTCAGTTGGTGCAGATCGTCAACGCCCCAGGCTCCAGCCTGGCGCGCGTGATGAACGCCCACGCCGAAAAGCAGCAGGAAGCTGCCTGACGGTAACCTGTAACGTCGCTTGTGAAGTAGCCTGTGTGATGTGGCTGCGCCAGCATCACCAGAGAGAAATAGTGGCGCAACCGTTACCTGAATACAACGAATTCAATTTGGAGGAACTCAATCATGGCCGATTTACAAGCCATTGCCGAACAGTTGGACACCCTGACCCTGCTCGAAGCGTCGCAGCTTGTCAAGATGTTGGAAGAGAAGTGGGGCGTCAGCGCCGCCGCGCCGATGGCGATGGCTGCCATGCCTGGCGCCGCCGCGGCGGAAGCCGCGCCAGTGGAAGAGCAGACCGAGTTCGACGTCGTCCTGAAGGGCGCCGGCGAGAAGAAGATCAACGTCATTAAAGTCGTGCGTGCGTTGACCAACCTGGGTCTGAAAGAGGCCAAGGATGTGGTTGAGACCGCCGGCTCGACGATCCTGTCCGCGGTCAGCAAGGATGCCGCGCAGGATGCCAAGGCCAAGCTCGAGGCCGAAGGCGCGCAGGTCGAAGTCAAGTAGGCTGCGCAGCGTTCTGCAAAGCAAAAAGGAGGGGTGCACAACGTGCACCCCTCCTTTTTGCTTTGTGTCTCCACATTTGGTCACAAGATGGCCGCCAGCCCAGGATATGCTGCCCCACCTCGAAATGCGACCCTTGCGAGGGGGACTTGACAGATGGGGGGGGGGGATATGATAAAGTAGATAGCGAACCAACGTGTGATGCATTCCCGAACTGTCCGATGATCACCCTTGAAGCAAATCATTTGTTTATGCCAACACCCATCCTGAACTAGCCAAAGCAGAAGATCGTCTTCTGTATTATATTGATCGTTCCAGCATCCTTCCCTTACAAAACCAGGAGAGAATCTATGCGCGTAACGTCAAAGGTGACGCTTGTCCTGTCAATGGTGATCGTGCTTGGCGTTGTGTTTGTCTTCGCCAGCCAGTTTGGCGCTCGCTACGCGGCGGATGCCTGGCGCCCGTCCGCGGCGGTCTCGATGCAGGCGCCTGTCCAGGATGTCGTCAATTCCCCGCTGCCGGCGCCACACTCTGTTCCCCCCACCCAGGAGATCATTGTCATCACGCCGCCGCCCGATGGCGGGGTCATCGTATTGCCGCCGGCAAAACCAGGGCAGATCTATGCTTTTCCCTCGCCGACGCCCTTTCCCACCTGGACGCCGCGCCCCACACCCACGCGCCGGCCGGGACCGACGGCAAC
>JACSRH010000363.1 GCA_014879855.1 Caldilineaceae bacterium
TCCACAAAGGAGTCGGCAAATTTCTTGACGCCCTCCTTCTCCAACTCCGCAGTGACTTCATCCATCACAATGCCTGCCTCGTCCAGCGCGGCCAGCGTCTGACGTGCGGCGGCCACATCCTGCGTCACCGTGCACGCCACGACGCCATGATCCTGCAGCGCGTCCAGGGTTTGCGGCGGCATCGTGTTGACCGTGTGAGGGCCGATCAAGGGGTCAACATAGAGCAGATCAGGATAGGTTGGATTCTTAGTGCTGGTGCTGGCCCACAGCGGGCGTTGGACGCGTGCGCCCGCGGCGGCCAGCGTCTCCCAGCGCGCGCCGGCAAATTTCTCTTCAAACTGAGCATAGGCCAGCTTGGCATTGGCGACCGCAGCCTTGCCTTGCAGAGATTTATAGTGCGCGGCCCGGTCAGGATGTTGCGCGGCCAGGTTGTCGAGCTGGGCGTCGATGTTGACATCGACGCGGCTGACAAAGAAACTGGCGACTGACGCGATCCGGTCGATGGGGAGGCCAGCCTTCAGGCGCGTCTCCAGCCCCTGGATGAAAGCTTCCTTGACTTCAGCATAGCGATCCAGGCTGAAGATCAGCGTCACGTTGATGTTGATGCCATCGGCGATCAACTGGCGGATGGCGGGAATGCCGGCCTGGGTGGCGGGCACCTTGACCATCAGGTTCGGACGCGCCACGGCTGCGTGCAGACGCCGCGCCTCGGCAACCGTTGCTTCGGTGTCATACGCCAGATTGGGGGCGACTTCCAGGCTGACAAAACCATCGTGCCCCTGGTTTGCCTCATAGACCGGACGCATCACATCGGCGGCTGCCTGAATGTCCGCGATGGCGAGTCCTTCGAAAATTGTCTTGGCGTCATTCGTGGTTGAGGCAAGCCTACGCAGATCATCTTTGTAAGCGTTACTCTTGGCAATGGCTTGCTGAAAGATGGTGGGGTTAGAGGTGACGCCGGCCACGCCCTTGTCGACCAATGCCTGCAACTCACCATTCTGGATCAGGGTGCGTTCGATGAAATCCAACCAGATGCTTTGACCAAGTTGATGTAACTGTTGAATGCGATTCATGTTAGCTCCTTCTTGATGCGGGACCAATCTCTTCTTTCATTATACTCAATTGCTGGAGGACTGACGAAGTCTTGGAAAAGTCACCAACTCACTGGAAACTCACCCCGCTGAACCTTCAGCTTTGACAAATGATAACACAGAGTGTACTATGTTTTTTGTAGCGACGCCTACTGCCACCTGCCCGTCGTCTGAGCATAATGAGGATGGTTGGCTGGTGCAACCGGGATAAGGGTCGTTTAGGTGGAATGCAACAGAAAGATTTCGCACTGATTTATCGAGGAGAACAAAAATGACAAAGCCAATTGTCGTGACAGACGGCACTTTTGATGATCTGGTGGTAAATGCCGACAAGCCCATTCTGGTCGATTTCTGGGCGGAATGGTGTGGCCCGTGCAAGATGATTGCGCCCGTGCTCGAAGAACTGGCGGGCGAGTTGGATGGCCAGTTGACGATCGGCAAGCTGGATGTAGATAACAACCAGAATACGGCGTATGCGTTTGGCGTGATGAGCATCCCGACTTTGCTGCTGTTCAAGAACGGCGAACCGGTCGACCGCATTGTCGGTTATCAGCCTAAACCAGCGTTGAAGAATCGTCTTCAGAAGCACCTGGAGTAAGGGGAAGAAGGGCAGACAAGGAGACTGGGAGCGCTTACCAGGGACAATTTATCCCAGTCTCTCAGTCTGCCCTTCTTCTTGTCTCTCATCGCCGGCGCCGCAACAACCCTTCAAGCGGCCACAGCAACGCCAGCAGCAGCCCATCCAGCACGAGCAAGAAGAGCAGGGCGCCGACTGAGATCTCGATGGCCGGCGCGACCCAGCTTAGCAACATCGTCACCGGCTCCAGCGGCAGCCCCACCACCACATAAATCAGTGCAGCAAAAATCGTATAGAGCAGCACCGGCTTAAAAGGCTCCCGATCACTGGCGCTCGGCATCATGCTGTTGCCGACGGCAAAGACAGCATACGCCCAGACCAGGCCGTCAGCCGTACGCAGCGCATCAAAAAAGCCGGCGATAACCGCGCTCAATTCGCCGGCGGCCAGCACGCCAAGCAGCGCAGGCGCGGCAAAGACGCGCCAACCAATCAACGCCAACACTATATTGCCAGCAAGCAGCGGCGCGATCCCCACCAGACTTTCACGCCAGATGTCGGCGCGCTCCACGCTGACGCTGCCCAGCCCGATGTAATCGCCCCGCTTCGACGGCCAGACCCGAAACTTGCCAGTGCGCAGCCCCACCGCACGCGCGGTCAGCCAGTGGGCGCCTTCATGCAGAAACACGCCGGGCAGCAACAGCAGAAAAATGACAATGCTTGCCAGATCGCCAGAGCCGGTCAAATAGTAGGTGATCGCCTGCACGCGCAGGCTGACCAGCCGGCTCAATCCAGCCAGCGCCAGCAGGCTCAGCAGCAGCAGGCTGAGGGTGGTCAACGTGTGAATATCAAGCGTGGTCACAACGATTCCAGGTTGTAAGTCAGGCTCTCGATCAGCCAGCAATCCCCTTGTTGGACCAGCGTCCAGCGGTCGCCGGCGGGTGCGACCTCATTGCCGATGCGCGTCGTGGCTGTGACGACCGCACGGCCCGCGTCGAGCTCGATGGCAAGCTCTGCGGGGGCAACAGCGGCCGGCGCGCCGGGAAAGACGGTGCGCACATAGCGATGCCGGATCGCATCCTTGCCGCGCCAGAACTGATCGTCGCTGGCATCGTGCGCGGTATTCTTCGCATTGGCGACAAATGCATCTTCCGCCCACAGCGCCATCAGGTCGTCAATGGCCTGGGCAACGACCAGCTTGCCCTCAGCTTCGAGCACGGCGCGGATCGCGGTGGCGTTGTCGCTGCCAGTTGCAAGACCCAGCCCGCAGGAGCCGGCCGTCGAGGATGGAGAAGTACAGCCAGACAGCCCGGCGGCAAGCAAGATTGCCGCCGCCAAAATCAGGCGCATGTCAATAAACCACTGGAAGGCGCAACGGACAGCACAGCGGCTCAGGGCGGCGAATAATGGCATGGCGTCCTCTCCGGGAAGCGATCAGGAGGAGGCGCCAGCCGTCAGCTCGGCCGGGCTGCCTGCCTTGCGGAAGAGCGTGCGGACAAACTCCTCATGCAGCTTGAGCGTCTCTTCCAGCGTCCCATAGCGCGCCGAGGTGAGTTTGAACAGGACGATCCCATCCGCCTGGTTGCGCTGCGCGTCTGGGAAGAGGTAGAAATAGTAGACGACATGCTCGGCTGGCTCTGCCTCGCCTGGAAATTGCTTTTTACCGTGCAGCCACAGCCCGTAAATTTCCCCGCCTTCGTCCAGCTTTGTGGCATGAGAGCCGAGGTCATATTGCCAGCCGTCGGCGTCGTAGCAGATGTCCGGCGCGTGAAATGGCTGCGAACTGCGCCCGCCGACCATGCTCAACCACAGAGCGCGTCCCGCGCCGTCATGGTAAAGACGCTGGATATACTGCTCCGGCTCCAGCAGGATCATGACTTCCTGGTTGGTCTCTGGGTCGTCGACGCCCGTCCAATCGCCGATAGCGAGCGGCACATCATTTAGATCGTGCTGAAGGTCGAAGCGCGCGTTTGCGACCACGGCGCGCTCACGGGGAGTGCGCTGCCAGAAATCGAGATCGGTGATGTACGTCAGTTTATCGGCCGCGGACAGCGTGGCGGACGTCCCCGAATTGGCGAAAAAAGGCGGCAGATAGACAGCACCCAGGCCGATCGCCAACAACAGGGCGACCGCCAGCGCCGGAAGCGTGGAACGCTTGATCATCAGATGACTTCAGCTCGCAACGCGCCAAATTGCAGCGCCCGCGTGATCGGGATGATCAGCGCCAGCACCGCGACAAAGAAGAGAATGCCGGAATAATCGTGATAGAAGGTGAAAGCCGCGTCCGCGCCCCACGCACGCGCCACAAAGAGCAGCGTCGCCACGCGTAAAATGTTGCCCAGCAGCGCCAGCGGAATCGCCAGCAGCACCAATAGGATGCGCGACCACCCTGGCCCGTCGAGCAGATAGGCCACCAGCACCAGCAGCGCCACCAGCGTGATCAGCGAGTTTACCCCGCTGCATTGCGCCCCGATCACCAGATCAGCGTTGGGCAGCGCGATGGCATTGCCGGTGATCGCAATGTCCATTCCTAGAAACTGTACGAGCGAGCCGGAGCAGTAGCCGGTAAAGAGCGCCAGCGGCAGGGTAACCCGGTCGAGCAGCGGGAGTGGGATCATGAGCGCCAGATAGCCGATCGGAAAGGCCAGCTTGCGCAACACTGCTGCGCCGGCCATCGCCCAGACCAGACCGGCCAACATGCCGATCATGGCGAACGCCGCCAGGTAATATGCGCGTTGCTGGAGGGCGTAGAGATAGGCGGCCAGCGCGACCGCCAGCACGAGGACGCCCCAGCCACTGCCCTGACCTGGCGCGTAGACAAAGGCTTGGTCGTTGCGCACGCGCTGGACCGCCAGAAAGAGCGCCACAGGCAAAATCAGCAGGCCGTGGCTGTAATAGTCGTTCGACATCCACTCAAACCAGAGCCACTGCCAGACCGGCCAAGTGACCGCGACAAGACCCACCAGCGCCAGCAGAGGCAGCCACCATGTTCGAGTTGGAATACGCGCCATGCGAGTCAATCCTTGAAACCAAGCAAGTAGAGATTGAGAGATTGGAGATTAAGAGATTGGAAAAAGGTCTAAACCTAATCTCCAATCTCCAATCTCTTAATCTTTCAATTGCCTATTCTCCCTGATACACCTCATCCGTCGTCTTGACCATGGCGACGTAGCTTTCCACCTTGAGCGCGGCGCCGCCGATCAGCGCGCCGTCAATGTCAGGTTGCGCCATGATCTCGCCGATGTTCTTGTCGTTGGTGCTGCCGCCGTAGAGAATGCGAATCGTCGCCGCGGCCTCATCGCCAAGAAGTTCACCTACGGCCTCGCGCACCACGCCGCCGCAGATAGCATTGGCCTGCTCTGCGGTCGCCGCCTTGCCCGTGCCGATCGCCCAGATCGGCTCGTAGGCGATGACGATGTCCGCCATCTGTGCGGCCGTGAGGCCGGCCAGCGCGGCCTTGACCTGCTCGCTGACAAAGGCCTGCGTTTCACCGCTCTCGTTCTGCTCCAGCGATTCGCCTACACAGATGATCGGGGTGAGGCCGGCGGCCAGCGCGGCCAACGCCTTCTGGTTGACCGTTTCGTTGGTCTCGGCAAAGTACTGGCGTCGCTCGCTGTGGCCGATGATCACATAGGTGACGAGATTTTTCAACATCGACGCGCTGATTTCGCCGGTGTAGGCGCCGCTCTCGGCCCAGTGCATGTTCTGCGCGCCGACCGCAAGGTTGCTGCCCATCAGCTCGGCGCTCACCATCGGAATGTCGATAAAGGGCGGGCACAGCACGCGATCCACGCTGTTGATGTCATTGACCTGCTCGCGAATTGCGCGCGCCAGCGTGACTGCCTCGTTGATTGTCTTGTTCATCTTCCAATTGCCGGCCATCATGGGTTTACGCATGAAATTACTCCTTTAATTTGTTTTGATTTCTGACGACGCGTTTGCTCAGAAACTGGTTGTCGAAAATGCCGCTTTTTACATCGATTCTACGCCGCCATCAGATGCAGGATTGGCGGTGGCGGGTTGGGAATCTTGCGCGGTATCGGCCTGACTTGCCGCGACTTCCGCTTCAGCGGCCTGACGCGCTGCCTCTTCAGCCTCAGCAGCCCGTCGCCCCATCTCGGCGGCATATTCTTCGACCGTCAGCCAGCGCCCGCCCTGCACCTCCTGCTCGACGATGCGCTTCTTGCTGTCCAGCCAAAGCTGCACTTCCACCTGGCTAAAGCAGCGCGCCTCGCCGGAAGTGTGCAGCACCTTGCGCACAAAATAGCCGCCGCCCGTTTCCTCCTCCACCACACTCAGCTCATTCAACAGGTCGATCTGACCGGCGATCGGTTCGCGGCAGCGGTGGTCGATGACATAGATCGGCAGATAGCGGTCGCTTCCGCCGGGCGCTTTGCCACTAAAGAGCGCAACAAGTCGTGAAAAGATTCCCATGATCCTCCAATCTATTTGTCGTTGAGTGCGGCCACGCCCGGCAGCTCGATCCCTTCCAGGAACTCCAGGCTGGCGCCGCCGCCGGTGCTGACGTGCGACATCTTCGCTTCCAGACCCGCGTCACGGATCGCCGCGGCGCTGTCGCCGCCGCCGATAATGGTCGTCGCGTTCTTCAAGCCACCCAGAATCTCAGCGATGGCAAAGGTGCCCTGCGCAAATTTGGGAAACTCAAAGACGCCCATCGGCCCGTTCCAGACAACGGTCTTAGCGCCGGCCAAACGGTTGGAATAGTGGGCAATCGTGGCTGGCCCAATATCGAGCGCCATCCAATCGGCGGGTACATCGCCGGCATCGACCACCTTGTCGGCGGCGTCGGCGGCAAAAGCTTCGGCCACGCGCAAGTCGACCGGCAGCTGGATCATCTCGCCGCCCTTGGCCATCAGGTCGCGCGCCATCCCGAGCGATTCGGCCTCGACCAGGCTTTTGCCCATGTTCATGCCTTGTGCGGCAAGGAAGGTGTTGGCCATGCCGCCGCCGATCAGGATGGCATCGACCTTGGTCAGCAGGTTGGAGATAACGCCGATCTTGTCGCTGATCTTGGCGCCGCCCAAAATTGCCACAAAGGGGCGCTCCGGGTTTTCCAGCGCGTTGCCCAGGAAAGCCAGCTCTTTTTCCATCAGGAACCCAGCGACGGCCGGCAAGTGGCGTGCTACACCCTCGGTGCTGGCGTGGGCGCGATGCGCGCTGCCAAAGGCGTCGTTGACATAGACATCGCCCAGCTTGGCCAGCGCGGCCGCCATGCCCGCGTCATTCTTGGTCTCGCGCTTGTCAAAGCGGGTGTTCTCCAGCACCAGCACCTCGCCCGGCTGGAGCGCGGCGGCCGCGGCTTCCGCTTCCGCGCCGGTCGTCTGCCCGACAAATTTCACCCGCGCTGAGATCAGCGTGGCGAGATGGTCGGCGGTGACCTTCATGCTGTATTTGGGGTCCGGGCCATCTTTCGGTCGTCCCAGGTGGCTCATCAGAATAACGGCCGCGCCGTGATCCAGCAGGTATTGAATGGTGGGCAGGGCCGCGCGGATGCGGGCGTCATCGGTGATGGCGCCGGTGGCCTTGTCCTGCGGTACATTGAAATCGACGCGCACAAGGGCTTTTTTGCCCTGCCAGTCCACATCTTTGACAGTTTTCTTGTTCATGGAATTGGCCTTTCAACAGCATCAAAAGAAAAACGTGGCGCACAGCATTCCGCGCGCCACGTCCAAACTATCCAGGGCTGAAACTTAGCGATTGATGATTGGAGATTGTGATCTGCCTGCGCAATGCTCGCAATCGCATAATCCCTCAATCTCTAATCTCCAGTCTCAAAACTGCCTTTTCGCTTAGATGCCCTTCTTGGCAATGAAATCGATGAGGTCGGCGACGCGTGAGCTGTATCCCCATTCGTTGTCGTACCAGGTCACGACCTTGACCATGTTGCCGTAGACATTGGTGAATTCGTAGTCAATCGAGCTGCTCAGCGGGCTGCCCTTGAAGTCGATGCTCACCAGCGGCTCGCGCACGACCTGCAGCACACCCTTCATGGGGCCGGCGGCCGCGGCGTCAAAAGCTGCGAAGAGCTCGTCCTTGGTGACAGGCTTGTCAACGGTCGCCACAAAGTCCACCACGGAAACCGTGGAAGTCGGCACGCGCATGGCGTAGCCGTCGAACTTGCCCTTGAGTTCCGGGATGACCAGGGAGACCGCCTTGGCGGCGCCGGTCGTCGTCGGGATGATGCTCATGGCCGCGGCGCGGGCGCGGCGCAGGTCGCTGTGGACGAGGTCCAAGATGCGCTGGTCGTTGGTGTAGGCGTGAATGGTGGTCATCAACGCCTGCTGAATACCGGCCAGGTCGTTGAGCACCTTAGCCGCTGGCGCCAGACAGTTGGTCGTGCAGCTCGCGTTGCTGATGATGTTGTGATTGGCCGGGTCGTACTTGTCTTCGTTGACGCCGAGCACGATGGTCAAGTCTTCGCCCTTGGCTGGCGCGCTGATGATGACCTTCTTGGCGCCGGCATGAATGTGAAGCTGGGCCTTCTCGCGCGAGGTAAAGATGCCTGTGCTCTCGACTACGATATCGACGCCGAGGTCGCCCCACGGCAACTTGCTCGGATCCCGCTCCGCGAGCACCTTGATGCGGTCGCCGTCGATGACCAGATCGCCATCCTTGACCTCAACCGTGCCCGGGAAGGCGCCATAGTTGCTGTCATACTTGAAGAGGTGAGCGTTGGTGGCGGTGTCGCTCAGGTCGTTGACGGCCACCAGATCGAACTTGCCACGATAGTTTTCAAACAGAGCTTTCGTGACCTGCCGGCCGATACGGCCAAACCCATTGATTGCTACTTTGACTGCCATTAGAATCTCTCCTTAACTGTAGAAAAACGAATTTCTTTATCGACTTGTTTTGAGGAGCTTTTCCATCACATAGTCTGGGCGCCAGGCGCGTCTATCCTGCTATGATCTCGCCAGAAGCCAGTGAGTCAAAACACAGTGACGAGTATGTGTCTATCTTACCATTACTTCCCACAAATTGTGTAGTTTACACTTTGGCCGATTTTGTGGTGAGTTCTGTGTAGACTTCCATGAGCCTGGCGGCAAGCTTGGCCGAGTCGTGACGCCAGGGACGCGCCACGTCCACCACATCGCCGGTGAAGATTTGAAATTCCGTTGCCTCGCCCGCCGCTGGCAAAGTGACCCAGGTGGCATTGTGGGCCGGCGGCTTTTCCAGCGTATAGTTGTCATTGGCCAGCGCCATTGTAAACGCATCACCGACATGTTGGCGCAACTTGTGCAGGTGGTCGACGACGCTGTATTGATCCGTCTCGCCGGATTCGGTGGCAACGTTGCAAATGTAGATGCGCACAGCCGCCGACGCCGCAATCGCATTATGGATCGACTCGACCAGCAAGTTGGGCAGCACGCTGGTGAAAAAACTACCTGGCCCTGCCACAATCAGGTCTGCCTGTAGGATGGCGCGGATCGCTTCGGGGTAGGCGCGGGCGTGCGCGGGTTGCAGGTAGACGCGTTCCACCTGCCCGTGCGCTTCCGGCAGATTGCTCTCCCCTTCGACCATCAACCATTCGGTCTGCCCATCGGGCGTGGTGCGCTTGATCTCCGCGCAAAGGGTGACGCTTTCCAGCGTGCTCGGCAAGATGCGCCCGCGCACGGCCAGCACGCGGCTGCTTTCGGCAATGCCGGACTCGAAGCTGCCAGTGATCGCGGCCATGGTCGTGATGAATAAGTTGCCAAAGCTGTGGCCGGCCAGCTCGCTGCGCAGCTCGCCGTCCCCCGTGACGTCGCTCTCGGCAAAACGATACTGGAAGAGGCGCGTCATCAGCCCTTCCGCTTCGCTGAGGGCAGCGATATTGTTGCGAAAGTCGCCGGGAGGCAGCGTGCCCGTCTGCCGGCGCAGGCGACCGCTGCTGCCGCCATCGTCAGCAACGGTGACAATGGCCGTGATGTTGTCTGTATAGGCGCGCAGCCCGCGCAGCAATTGCGGCATCCCTGTGCCGCCCCCGATCGCCACGACGCGCGGCCCATTACGGCGTTGCTGACGATTGAGGAACATACGCACCGCGGTCTGCGCCTCTGGCGTGCGAAACTCCGGCCACACCTCGCGCAGGATGATCTGGTGCAGCCGGAGCGCGCCCGCGAGCCCGATTGCCAGACCCAGTAGCACAAAGAGCAGCGCACGCAGCCACTGTGGCAGGAAGCCAAGCGCCAACCAATGCAAAGGCCCAGTCTGCACGAACAGCAGCAGCAGCAAAGCCAGCCCTGCGCTTGTCAACAGAATGCCGACCAGCGCGGCCAGCAGCCAGCGTTTGACGCCGATGCCGGGGCGCAACAAGAGCGTCCATGTCCGCTCCAGGGGGGGAGGTGGTGGTTTGCGTGTGGTCATAGCAATGAAATTATAGCCCGATCGTCGTGAACTTCTTAATCTGCTGGACTAGGATGCACGCGCCGCTAATACTATAATGAGGATAAGATGGAGGTTCTTTGCGCTGCTCCGTGTCTTGGCCTCTTCGTGTTTGCTTTTTTTAACAGCGTATCAACATCATCCAAAAGCATCAAGATAGCATTCATTACAATCTCTATGACCTTTCACCGCCGCTATGCGACCATTGCCATCGATGAGATACAGACGTTGCTTGCCTCAGGCGCATCCGCGCGCGTGGCCTTGCTGCCTGCGAAAACCTCAAAGCAGGCATTGGCGGAAACCCTGGCGGCGATGGCCAATGCTGGCGGCGGCGTGGCCATCCTCGGCGTGACCGCAAAGGGCGCGTTGCAAGCAGGCGCCGATGCGGCCGCTTTGCGCGACGCGCTGGTCGAAGCCAGCCTGCTCCCTGATCCGCCTCTCATCCTGCCGAGCGCTCAGCAGGTCACTTTGGACGGCGGCGAAGTCGTCGTTGTCCAGATTCCTGCAGGGCTGCCCAATGTCTACAATGTGCGCGGCGTTTACCTGACGCGCACTGGCAGCCAGAACCGCCCGCTGACGACCGCGGAGTTGCGCCAACTTCTGCTCGATCGCGGCGAAAGCGGCTACGAAAGCCAGCCGGTCGAGAGCGCCATACTTGCCGATCTTGACGACGCGCGCGTCAGTCGCTATCTCGACCAGGTGGGCTTGCCGCCCGACGAGGCGCTGATCGACGCCCTGCTCAGCCGCGGCTGCGTCACGCGACGTGGCGCAGATGGTCTGCCCGTCGAGGAGCCGTTGCCAACAGTGGCCGGTTTGCTTCTCTTCGGGCGCGCGCCACAGCGTTTTCTGCGCAGCGCCGAAATCATCTGTGTGCGCTATGCCGGCGCCGTGATGGGCGACGAATTCGTGCGCCAGGAGATCGGCGGTGTGCTGGTGGAGCAGGCGCGGCAGGCTGAGGCATTTGTCACCGGCAACATGCGTCGCGGCATGCGCATCCGCGGCATGGCGCGCGAGGAGACGACCGAGTACCCGGCCGCGGTGGTGCGTGAAGCGATCGTCAACGCCATTGCCCATCGGGATTACAGTATCCGCGGCGAGGGCATCCGCCTGCTCATGTTCAGCGACCGGCTCGAAGTCTACAGCCCTGGACGGCTGCCCGGTCATGTCACGCTGGAGAACATTAAAGACGAGCGTTACAGCCGCAACGAAGCCATCGTGTCCGTGCTGACCGACCTCGGCTACATCGAGCGGCTCGGCTATGGCATCGACCGCATGATCGCGGCCATGCAGGAAGCCGGCCTGCCCGCGCCGGAGTTCGAGGAGACCGTCGCGGGCTTTCGCGTCACGCTGCGCTCGGCCAGCGAAGATCTGGTCAGTGCGCAGCCGCAGACGCAGCGCTGGCATCATGCCTTTCTCAACGAGCGCCAGGAAGCCGCGCTGGCCTTTGTGCGCGAGCAAGGGCGCATCACCAACAGCGACCTCCAGGCGCTGACCCCGGACGTGCACGCGGAGACGATCCGGCGCGACCTTGCGGACCTGGTGGACAAAAATCTGCTCATCCGCATCGGATCGAAACGCGCCACCTATTACATTTTGAAATAAGCGTTGAAGTGAGAGCCTCATGCAACACCAGACCATCGCCGTACTCGACTACGGCAGCCAGTACAGCCAGTTGATTTGCCGCCGCGTGCGCGAAGCCAACGTTTACGCCGAACTTGTCTCCTGGGAGCGCGCCGCAGAGGTGCTGCCCCGGCTCAAGCCCCAGGGCATTATCCTCTCCGGCGGCCCCAACAGTGTGTATGATGACGCTGCGCCCGCGCTGCCCGCGATTGTGCTGGCAAGCGGCGCGCCGGTGCTGGGCATCTGCTATGGCCTGCAGTTGCTGGCGCACGCGCTGGGCGGACGCGTGACGCCGTCGCAGGCACGCGAGTACGGGGCCGCGCACATCCACGTCACGGGGACGAGCGCGGGCGCCGAAAGCCCGCTCTTTACCGACCTGCCCGCCACCTTGCAGGTGTGGATGAGTCATGGCGACCGCGTCGAGCAGTTGCCCGAGGGTTTCCTGTCAGTGGCGCACAGCAGCAACTCGCCGCTGGCAGCGATTGCGGACGAAAAGCGGCGCCTGTACGGGCTACAATTTCACCCCGAGGTGGTGCACACATCGCACGGGCGCGACCTGCTCGCCAACTTTGTCAAGCGCATCTGTGGCTGCACCGGCGACTGGACCGCGGGCAACTTTATCGAAGAGTCAGTCGCACGCATTCAGCAGGTGGTGGGGCCAACAGGTCACGTGATCTGCGGATTGAGCGGCGGCGTCGACAGCGCGGTGGCGGCGACGTTGGTGCACCGCGCCATCGGCGACCGGCTGGCGTGCGTCTTTGTCGATCACGGCCTCTTGCGCCAGGGCGAGCCGGAACAGGTGGTCGAGACTTTCCAGCGCCACCAAGGGATGCGGCTGATCGCGGTGGACGCCAAGGAAGAGTTTCTTGCCGATCTGGCCGGCGTCACCGACCCGGAGCGCAAGCGCAAGCTGATCGGCGCGCGCTTTGTGCGCGTCTTCGAGGGCGAGGCCGCACGGCTGGCGCTGGAGTGGGGCGTCGATGCGCCGGCCTTTCTGGCGCAGGGCACGCTCTACCCCGACGTGATCGAGTCGGCCAGCAACGAGGAAACCAGGCACGCGCGCACGATCAAGACGCATCACAACGTCGGCGGCCTGCCCGCGGACATGACGTTCGCCCTGATCGAGCCGTTGCGGATGCTCTTCAAGGATGAGGTGCGCACCGCCGGCGAGGCGCTGGGGCTGCCCGAAGAGATCGTCTGGCGTCACCCCTTCCCCGGGCCTGGCCTGGCGATCCGCTGTCTGGGGGAGGTGACGTGGGAGCGGCTGGAAACCCTGCGCCACGCCGACGCTATCTTTCTCGACGAATTGCGCGCCGCCGGCCTCTACCGGCAGACGAGCCAGGTCTTCGCCGTGCTGCTGCCCGTGCGCTCGGTCGGCGTGATGGGCGACGGGCGCACCTACGCCAATGCGCTCGCCCTGCGCGCGGTCACGACCGACGACTTCATGACCGCCGACTGGGCGCGGCTGCCCTACGACCTGCTGGCGCACATCAGCAACCGCATTGTCAACGAAGTCGCCGGCGTCAACCGGGTTGTGTACGACATCAGCAGCAAGCCGCCGGCGACGATTGAGTGGGAATGAAGAATTAGAAGTCGATTTGTGATAAACTACCGGAAACTGGCGGGCAAGACGATAGGAGAGTTATCCCTATCTCATGACCGAGTATGGCGTAAAGCGAATCGGTCTATTTGGTTCATTTGCCAGCGGAACAGCCAACGAAGCCAGCGATATTGACGTGATCGTAGAATTTCAGCGTCCTATCGGTTTCAAGTTTATCGAACTCGTTGATTATTTAGAACGACTATTGCGACGAGAAGTCCCGGAAGCAGATTATGCGCACCCCTATGTGGTCATTTAGGATGACGTCATCAATCATAGCCTTCAGCAGTCATTTTTTGTTTGTTGAAAATACCTTCTATCGCCATGCGCCGTCGTCGTCTGCCCTCTGCCCGCTTCATCAATTTCACGCTGCTCCTGGTGGTGCTGCTGTC
>JACSRH010000099.1 GCA_014879855.1 Caldilineaceae bacterium
ATCACCCAGCGCGCCAGTAGAAACATGCCATAACCCGCCAACACCCAACTCATCAGCACCACCGCGTTGTAGGCTGCGATCAAGCCAAAGGCAAGCTGGACTGGCAGCGTCGTCAGCCCGTTAAAAGGGTTCAGCGTGTGGAAGTAAAGTGTGACGCCGGTCGGGTAATAAAGCAGGTCGGTGACCAGCGGGTTGGTGATGCGGTCAACCAGCGCCTGCTTGATCCACCATTGGTTCCAGTAGTTCTGCCAGCCGTCAAAGCTGTCGCCCGGAATAGCCGTGGTGAGATTGAGCGCCAGCGGCCAGGTCGCCAGCAGCGTTGCAGCCAGGAAGAGGGCAAGGGCCAGCAGGTGACGCGACGCCACCGCGTCAAACCAACGCCAGGCGGATCGCTGGGCAGCGTCGCTGGAGTGTTGCGCAGGGGCCGCCGGCTCTCCCCGCGGCGGCCCCTGCGATGATGCAGAGTTAGTGTTCGCCATCGATCCGTTTCAGGCGCTGACGGCACGCTCGGCCGCGCGCAGCAGATTCTCCATCAGGATCGCATTGGTCACCGGCCCGGTCCCGCCTGGCACTGGCGTCAGCATTCCCGCGACCTCGGCGACGCCGGCCTGGTCGCAGTCGCCTTTAAGCCCCGCGTCGGTGTAGGTCGTGCCAAAATCTACGACAATGGCGCCCGGCTTGACCCAATCAGCCTTGACCATTTCCGGCCGTCCCACCGCCAGGCAGAGAATGTCGGCGCGGCGGCAGACGCCCGGCAGATCGACGGTGCGGCTGTGCGCAAGGGTGACGGTGCAGTGACGATGCAGCAGCAGCAAGGCCATCGGCTTGCCGACGATGTCGCTGCGTCCGACGATGACCGCTTCCTTGCCCTTGAAGGCGACGTCCGCCTGTTCGAGCAGGCGAATACCGCCGGCAGGCGTGGCGGGAACAAAATAGGGCGGACGATCCGCAGCAAGGCGCCCCGCATTGATAGCGTGCACGCCGTCCACATCTTTTGCCGGGTTGAGCAGGTCGATCAGCGCAGGATGGCTGATGTGGTCGGGCGTGGGCTCCAGGATCATGATGCCATGCACCAGCGGCGAGGTGTTGAGTTCGGCCAGCGCCTCTTCGACTTCCGCCTGCTGCGCGGAAAGAGGCAATTCCACCGCACGGAAGCCGGCGCCCACGCCGTCACATGTTTTTTGGAGCGCGCGGGCATAGCCAACGCTGGCTTCATCCTCGCCGATGCGCAGTACGGCAAGCGTCGGCGTCGCGCCGGTGCGGCTTTGGAAGGCGGCGAAATCGTGCTTGAGCGTCTCCCGGATCGTTTTGGCGAGCGCGCGGCCATCGAGCAGGTGGGCGGTCATAACGTCACCTCCAGCGCGTCTTCGATGGCGGCCTTTGTCTCGGCATAGGCGGCGTCGGCATCCGCAAGAAATGTCGCGACCTTCGCTGCCCAGATTTCGACAAAATCAGCATCCTTGATGAACTTGAGGTTGATGTTGACGTTGACAATGGCGCTTTTGAGCGCGGCAAAGGCAAGATAGAGCGCGGTCGCGGCGTCGCTCACCACGTTGCTATTGCCTTTAGCGCCGACCGGAGCGCTTAGCTGGATGATCTCCAGACATTGCTCGGCCACGGCAAAAGGCACCGCGGCCGCATGTTTGAGCGCCGCCTGCATGGCGTTGGTGCGGGCGGCTTTTTCCGCGTCCGTCGCCTTTGGCAGAGAATAGGTTGCGGCCACAGCATCGAACGCCGCGGCATCCGCATCAACCGCGGCCAGCAGCTCGGCGCGCAGGGTTTCACTGCGCGCCAGATAGCGCTGCATCTCCGCCTCGACTTCGGCGTACTTTTTTTTGCCCACGGTGAAGTTGATCACCATGCTCACGAGTGCGGCAGCCTGGCTGCCTGTCAGCGCGGCTGCACCGCCGCCGCCTGGCGTCGGCTGTCCCGCGGCCAAAGCGTCTACAAACTCCGTTGTCGTCAATTGCGCTGCATTCATTTGAATATCCTCTCGGCTGGCTGCGCTGCGGATTGTGTGGATCACTTCGCGCACAGCAAGATGGTGGGAGTAAACAGCTATAGTTTACCCGATCACGGCTCGACCGCCATTGTCAGCATCACTCGTGATCTCACTACGGGCATCTTGTTGCGCCATCCCTTGTCAAGAATCTGAATACGTAAAGATGCCTGCGGTCCAGCTTTTCGCCCACGGCTCCTGCTGTCTGGCTTACAGCAAATTCCCCCCAAGGAATGGTATGACTATGGTCTATTGGGGGATATGGTACAATGAATGCTTGTGAAATGATGGGAACACTTTTGACAGAAGATTTTTACAGAAGATCAGCCATTTTGATGGCGCGCGCCGCATGGACCACCAATAGCCGGCCAATGGGGCGCGATTGGCGCTGCTGTGCACGCCATCGCAAATTTCCGATATACATGAAACGATCATCACAGGCCACAGGGCATGAACTACGATTCGATAGATTTTGAAATGGATGACTGGGACGAAGACGGCGAAGATGAGGTGCTTTATGAGTCTGACGAATTTCGCGAGCAGAATTCGCCCGTAGAGCGCCTGCCGGAGCCGATCATTTCCGACGACCTGCCCGTGCTGCCCCTGCGCGGTGTCGTGATCTACCCGATGATGTGGCTGCCGCTGCCGATCGGCCAGGAGCGCAGCATCCGGCTGGTCGAAAAGACGCTGCCCAACAACCGCATCATTGCATTGGTCACGAGCAAGAACGAAGACGTTGACGAGCCGTCACCGGGCGAGGTGCATCACATTGGCACTGCCGCCCAGGTGCATCGCGTGCTCAAGACCCCCGATGGCACAATGCGGCTGCTGGTGCAGGGGTTGGAGCGCGTACGCCTGCTCGAGTACACGCAAGAGGAGCCTTTCTTGCGCGCCCGCATCGAGATCGTGCCGGAAGTGCTCGAGGATGGGCTGGAGATGGAGGCGCTGATGCGCGCTGTCCAGGATCTCTTCCGCAAGTTGATCGAGCTGGAGCCGCAAATGCCGGATGAGCTGACGATCATGTCGATCAACGTCGATGATGGGCGTCAGTTAGCCTACCTGGTCGCGAGCAGTATGCGTCTGAAAGTTGCGGACGCCCAGGCCCTCCTGGAGATGGATCGGGTGCGCGACAAGTTGCTGCGGCTGATCCAGTTGCTCAAAAAAGAACTCGAAGTGCTCGAACTGGGACGCAAAATCCAGTCCGAAGCGCAGGGCGAGATGGAACGGATGCAACGCGAATTCTTCCTGCGCGAGCAGATGCGGGCGATTCAGAAGGAACTGGGGGAGGAGGATGAACACGCCGCCGACATCCGCGAACTGGAGGAGCGCATCGCCGCGGCGGGCATGAGTGAGGAAGCCGAGCGCGAGGCAATGCGCGAGTTGTCACGTATGCGCCGGATGCCGATCCAGGCCGCCGAGTACAGCGTCATCAAAACTTATCTGGATCTGATGGTAAGTCTGCCCTGGCGCACCGCGACAGTCGACAACCTGGACATCAAACATGCGCGTCAGGTGCTTGACGAGGATCACTACGGGCTGGCGGAAATCAAAGAGCGCATCCTGGAGTTTTTGGCGGTGCGCAAGCTGCGCTCGGAGCGGCGCAAGAAGCGGGCGCAAGAGCCGGATGATATGGGCGATAAGATTCGCCGCGAGCGCGAAGGGCTGGTGCTTTGCTTTGTAGGCCCGCCCGGCGTCGGCAAGACAAGCCTCGGCTTGAGCATCGCGCGCGCCATGAACCGGCGCTTTATTCGCCTGGCGCTGGGCGGCATCCGCGATGAGGCCGACATCCGCGGTTTCCGGCGCACCTACATCGGCGCCATGCCGGGTCGCATCATTCAAAGCCTGCGGCGCATCGAAAGCCGCAACCCTGTCTTCATGCTCGACGAGGTCGATAAGCTGGGGCGCGACTTCCGCGGCGATCCCAGCAGCGCGCTGTTGGAGGTGCTTGACCCGGAGCAGAACCGCGAATTTCGCGACCATTATCTGGACGTGCCCTTTGATCTGAGCCAGGTGCTCTTTGTCACCACCGCCAACTTGCTCGACACAATCCCGCCGGCGCTGCGCGACCGCATGGAGATCATCCAGTTGAGCAGCTACACCGAGGACGAAAAGGTCAACATCGCCAAAGGCTATCTAGTGCCGCGGCAGATCAAAGAGAACGGTTTGCGGCCCAGCGAAGTTAAACTGGCTGATGACGCGTTGCGCGAAATCATTCAAGGCTATACGCGCGAGGCGGGTGTGCGCAACCTGGAGCGGCAGATCGGCAAAGTCTGCCGCAAAATTGCTGCGGGTGTGGCGGCCGGCGAGATTAAGCGCGGGCGCACGGTGAAGCGCAAGGATGTGACGATCTATCTCGGCAAGCGACGCTTTTTTGATGAGGAGATCGAGGAGCGCCTGGAGAATCCGGGCGTCGCCATCGGTCTGGTGTGGACGGAAGCCGGCGGCGACATCACCTTTTTCGAGGCCACGCGTGTGCCTGGCGCCAAAGGCTATACCCTCACGGGCCAACTTGGCGAGGTGATGAAGGAGAGCGCGCAGGCGGCGTTGAGTTATGTGCGCAACCGCGCTGAGAGCCTGGGCATCGACCCAGAATTTTTTAACCATTCCGACCTTCATCTGCACATCCCGGAGGGGGCGATCCCCAAAGATGGGCCGAGCGCCGGCATTACAATGGCGACGGCGCTGGCGAGCCTGCTCACGAACCGTCCTGTGCGCCCGAAACTGGGGATGACGGGCGAGATCACGCTGCGCGGCAAGGTGCTGCCGATCGGCGGCGTCAAAGAGAAGGTGCTCGCGGCCGCGCGCTACGGGCTGGATACGGTCATTCTGCCGCGGCGCAACGAATCGGACCTGGAAGAGTTGCCGGAAGCGGTGCGCAAACAGATGAAATTTGTCTTTGTCAACACGGTGGATGAAGTGTTGGTGGCGGCGCTGCTCTCCAGCGAAGAGACAGGCAAGGGCGGTAAAGGCGAACTCCCGGCAAGCGCGGCGCCTGCCAAGGCCAGTCCGCGCCGGCGTAAACAGCCAGATGCGCAACCAGTGGACCCGCAACCGCTCATCACCATGCGTCCGAATCAGGAATGATCGACGCAAGCGTTGTGAAACGGAAGCTGTGATACTGGACAATCAGCTCAGTTTTATGTTAAAAGGTTATGGGAGCGCGAACAATGTTTTGCCGCACAAAAGTGTTGGCGCTTGCATGGCAACGTAGTTTATATGAAAAATGAACCGAGGAGGTCGGTGTATTTGTGACTCGAAAGAAAAAATTGAATAGTGGCACGCAACAGGCGCCACAAAGTGTGAAGCCACAACGCAAGTGGTTCAAGGCTGATCTTCACCTGCACACACCTGCATCCCGTGACTATGAAGAACCAGGCGTCAGTTATTTAGCGTGGTTGCGCAAGGTGGTTGAGCAAGGGTTAGAGATCATTGCCATTACGGATCACAACACGGTGGCAGGCATCGGCGCGATTCGCCGAGAGTTGGATTGGTTGACGCAGCTAGAGGCGCAGGGCCGTCTGACGTCCGAAGAACAGCAGCGGCTGCAAGAATGGCGCACATTGGGGAATCAGGTGGTGGTTTTGCCCGGGTTTGAGTTTACAGCCACCTTTGGGTTCCATATTCTCGCTATTTTCCCGCCCGAAACGTCTGTTCGCCAGTTGGAACACATTTTGCTGGCGATGAAGGTCCCCACTGCCAAACTCGACGAGGGGAGCACTGAAACTGGCGCCACCACTGAAGTCATTTCTGCTTATCACATGATTCGCGAGGCCGGTGGTCTCGTGATCGCCGCGCACGCCAACAGCACGCATGGGGTCGCTATGCGCAATTTCCCCTTTGGCGGCCAGACCAAGATCGCGTACACGCAGGATCCCAATTTGGACGCGCTGGAGGTCACTGATCTTGACCGGCCTGGCCGCTCGACCGCGCGCTTTTTCAACGGCAGCAAATCGGAATATCCGCGGCGGATGCACTGTCTCCAGGGCAGCGACGCGCACAGGCTCACCATGGATCCCAAAAATCCAAAGCGACTCGGCATCGGCGACCGCGCCACCGAGCTGCTGCTGGACGAGCCAACCTTCGAAGCGCTGGCCGCGCTGTTGCGCTCCAAGCAGTTCGATCGCGTGCGCCCGGCGCGGCCGGCCGACAAGCCCTTCGACCCGCTGGATGTCGTGCGCGATGAAGGGCCAACGCTCGTCCAAAGCTTCCAAGAGTCGACCGCGCAGCGCGGCGGGAAGTTCGACGCCATCCTTGCCGACATCTGCGCGTTTGCCAACACAGCAGGCGGCGTCGTCTACGTGGGCGCCAAGCCAGGCAAAGACAAGTTGCGTGGCATCACCTCGCCGGCGCAAGTCGAGCAAGACATCCGCAAGGCAATCGGCGAGCGCATGACGCCGCAGCTGGAAGCAAAAATCGATGTCATGCAAAGCCAGAGCGCCAAAATCCTGCGCGTGCAGGTGCCAAAAGGGTTAGATATTCCCTATGCGCTGGATGACAACAAGTTCTACGTGCGCGATGAGGCCGAAACCAGCCTGGCCGTGCGCGATGAGATCGTGGCGCTCGTGCGCGAGGCGCTTGGGTTCGACCCGGATCATGACGAAGCCGCGCCGCCGCCTGTCACCGAAGCGTCGACCAAGCCCGCCGCGAAGGGTGAGCGCCGTCAGCCGCATCATCGTCGCAATGGCGCGGCGCCCAAAAACGGCGCTAGTAAGGCGAGCGTCTCCACCCCCGCGGCCGATGAAGGCGCAACGCCGGCGCTCCCGCCCCACGATGCAACCTTTTATCTACCGCAAGTGGGCGTCGAGATTGTCGACAGCGACGAGCGCAACGGCAACCGTTTCTACACGATCCGCGACCTGCGCAATGGGCACGTGATCAAGAATGTAACCCGCAAAGGCGCGCGCAAGTTGTGGAGCTATGCCATTCAGCAGGTCGAGGACAATCAAGTCGATCTGAGCAAGATTCAATGGCGCGACAACGCCGGCTTTGTGCGCATGGAACGGCGCGCGGGCAAGCCTCGCTACGACCTCGCCCTGCGTGAAGGGGAGAAGCTGCGCATCTTCTACGGCGTGACTGATGACGGCATGGACGGGGCGTGGGCGCAGTTCGTGCAGGAAGAGTAAAAGAGCAAAAAATCGTCAATGTCCTCTATTGGGTTTCGACGAGCTAGCATCGTCATGGCAATCGTAGTCTGCCTTCTATCGACTGCGATTGCCATGCGTACAACCTTCAACCGGCACCCCGATGAAATCGTCCATCTTGACGCTTTCTGCTATTTTGAGGAGCACTACTGGCCTCCCCTCCCTGATTCAGAGGGGCTGCTCTACATTCCTGATGGATCGAGCCGCGTTTTCAATGGGGAAGTCGTCTACTGGCTTTGGGGGCGAATGGGTGCGCTTGTCGCTCCGACCATTAAATTCTCCCAAATAACCTTGACGGCATCAGGCGTTTTGCCTCGAGAGAATTTTGATGCACAGTCGTCATTCGTCTTTTTACCTTTGATCATCAAAACCTACGGGTGTCAGACAATTGTTCAGCTTTACCGGCTCTTCAATACAGGGTTGTTGGCGCTAACGCTCTTTGTGTTGCTATACTTTGGACGGCAGGATGCATGGCTCCTGATGCTTGCAGCCACATTGTTGTGCATTCCTCAGGTTATCTATGTCTATTCTTATGCAAATTCAGACGCCTGGGGCTTGTCGATGAGCGCTTTTTTGTTTGCGTTTGCTGTCGTACAACGTAAACCACTATCCTCACTGCGCGCCACACTGTTACTTGGACTGCTGACTGCGCTGGTGCTACTCTCAAAACAGCCTTATTGGCTCACGCTGCCGTTTGCCTATCTGTGGATGGTGGTTGGAGAGTCGCAGCGTCAGCCTCACACGTGGTGGCTTTCGGTGCAGAAGAGAGCCAGCCGCGTCACTTTGTTGGTGGTGACAGTCTTTGTCCTCGTCGCACCATTCAAAATTTTGCCCCAGTTCAGCATATCTGATTATCAGCCACGCGTCGTCCAAATGCTTGAAACACGCGCAGTGGAAGGCAGACGTCCGAGCAATCCGACTTATCCTGGCTTTCATCTTGCTGCACGCGGTGCACCGTTTGCGAAGATATGGCGCGACCCGGCCTGGTATCAATCCACTGCAACCAGTTTGTACGGTAAATTTGGTTATATGAGTGAGGCATTGGCGCCGGCGCAGTATCTAACGATAGCAGCACTGTTTATGATGGCAGTTGCATCAACCTATGGATTTGCCGTCGTACGGTATAAGCAGCTTGCTAGCGCCACCAAACTTGCACTGTGGGTGGCGCCCTTGTTCATAGGTCTCAATTTATTCACATCGCTTTACCATTCTTGGACGTTTGACTTTCAACCCCAAGGGTGATATCTATTCCCGTCGATCATTCCTCTGACGTTGATGATGGCCGGAACTTATTTTGTAGAACCGCGTGGGTGGCAGCGTGTGCGCGCCGCTGGCTGGCTTGTCGCCTGCGGGTTATGTCTCTACACGCTCTATCGCTACGTTTTGATTAATCCCAACCTCTTGTCGTGAGCCTTTAAGTGTGTTATTTTCCTGCTGCGTCATTTCCACACATAGATCAACGCCACCACCGCGACCGCCCAAAGAATACTGTTGACCAACAGCGGGCGATCTTCGAGCAGCAGTTCGTCGGGCGCGCCGCCCAGGTGCTTGACATGCACAAGATAGAGATAGCGCGCCAGCATGTAGAAGACAAAGGGCACCGTAAGCAGCATTTTGGAGTGCGCCAGCGCCGTTGTCGCGTCGAAGCTGTAAAAGGTGTAGGAGACCAACGTCGCGGTCACCACCATGCTGATAATCTGATCCAGCAGCGGCAGGTTGTACTCTGACAGAATGGCGCGATGATGGGCGGCGTCCCCTTCGAGCAGCACGATCTCCTGGCGCCGTTTGCCAAAACCCAGGAATAGCGCCAGCAGCGTCACGCAGATATAGAGCCACGGGCTGAAGTTCTCCACCTGCACCACCACCACACCGGCCAGCACACGCAGCAAGAACCCAAACGCCAGCACCATGACGTCCAGGATCACGATGTTCTTGAGCCAGAAGCTGTAGGCGATATTCTGCACCAGATAGACCAGCAAGACGACGCCGGCCCAAAGATCGAGCCAGAACGCGCCGCCCATCGCGACCACGGCCAGCAGCGCGGCCGCCGCCACAGCAATGCGCGCCTCCAACTGGCCACTTGCCAGCGGTCGCGACCGTTTGCGCGGGTGCTGGCGATCCTTTTCCATATCGACCAAGTCATTGATAATGTAGACGCTGCTGGAAATCAGACAAAACGCGATAAATATCGCCAACGTTTTCGCAAACAGTTCGGGGACAAACAGCTTTCCGTCAAAAACCAGTGCGGCAAAGACAATAACGCTCTTGACCCACTGGCGCGGTCGCATTGTGCGCAATAATCCAGTGAAATTCTTGCGCTCACCAGCCAGGGACGCGGGCGCGGATGAAGAAGACATGCACGAATCCTTAAACAGTCGAAATGACGCCGATTTCTGCGCCGACACCCAAAACATCACGCTTAGACGACGCTTCATGTTACCGGAACGCTTGCTAATCTCGAAATCGCAGGAGAGCCACGGCAATCGATCATGACAACGTCGGCGCCTAAAAAGGAACGACTGGACTTGCTGCTCGTAGCGCGCGGTCTTGCCGCAAGCTGCGAACAGGCGCAACGGCTGATTATGGCGGGCGAAGTCGATGTCAACGGGGTGCGCCATGACAAACCAGGGCGCACCGTCCCCCGTGACGCGGCAATCAGCGTACGCGCGCCACTGCCTTATGTCAGCCGTGGCGGGCTGAAATTGGCCGAAGCGCTCGACGTGTTTGCGGTAGACGTGACTGGGGTCGTCGCCGTTGATATTGGCGCCAGCACCGGCGGCTTTACCGATTGCCTGCTCCAGCGCGGCGCGGCGCGCGTCTATGCCATCGATGTGGGCTACGGTCAACTGGCCTGGAAACTACAAACTGACCCGCGCGTCGTTGTGGTCGACCGGACAAACGTGCGCTATCTAGATGCTTTACCTGATGGAGCTTACGCCGACCTCGCTGTGATCGACGCCAGTTTTATCAGTTTGTCGCTGGTTTTGCCAGCCGCGCTCAGGCTGATCAAGCCTGAGGGGCAGGTCATTACCCTTATCAAGCCGCAATTTGAAGCGGACGCCGACCATGTCGGCAAGGGCGGCGTCGTGCGCGATCCTGAAACGCATCGCAGTGTGCTCGTTGATTTCTGCGCGTTGGCTGACTCATTGGGGCTGACGGTCGCGGGGTTGACCGTATCACCTGCGCCCGGCCCCGCCGGCAACATCGAATTCCTGGCGTGGTTGCTGCGCACAGCGGAATCTAAAGCCGCGCACGATAACGACCAGGCTATCGACGCCGCGTTGACGGCAGCGCAAGCACTACGTCGGCCACACCCGTGACAACCCCACACTTTTGCTGTCATGACAGATCCGAGCAGGCAGTGTAGCAAAGTGAAGTGTAGCAAAGTGAAGTGTAGCAAAGTGAAGTGTAGCAAAGTGAAGGGGTCTTGTTTGGTCGCCAGCTTCCAAGCCGGCTGTGTACTGCACGAGAGAGACGGTCGCGCGCCCTGATGCTGGCCGGAGTGTTTGCAGGGCGACCAAAAGCCAGCGGCGCACACGTGGACGCGGCGTTGCAGATGTCGCAAAAGTGATTTAGAATACAAACAGCGCCGGAAATTTCCCACGCCGCGGCGCATGGATAGATAGCGCACGTTCGCCAGCTTCGGCGACGGCAAAACCCATTAACCAAGCCGCACCGCAAGTCAGGAGCCGCTTTATGCCGAAACGCACTTATGTGCTTAGCCTTGTGCTGATTCTGTTGGCGCTATTGGGCATCGCGCCGGCCGTGCTTGCCCAGTTTACGCCCGATATTTTCACGATCGACCAGCCTGTCGTCGACAACCAGGTGAATATCACGCGGCTGACCAGCAACGGGCCAGGATGGGTAGTCATTCACGCTGACGACAATGGCAAGCCGGGTGCAGTGCTCGGTTACACCGCGGCGCCCGACGGCATCAGCGCCAACGTCAAGGTTGCGATCAGCCCCGTGGGTCTTACCGACACTGTCTTTGCCATGTTGCACACCGACAGTGGCGAAATCGGGGTCTACGAATTCCCTGATGGCGCGGATAAACCCGTGACCGTGCGCGACCGCATTGTCATGAAACCCTTTGCCGTGACCGACGTCCAGACCACAGCGCGCGGCCTGGTGTTTGGCGATCCAGAGTTCTCAACCTTGGCAACGGCGCTGGACGCGGCCGGCCTCAGCGATGTGCTCGCAGGCGCAGGCCCCTTCACCCTCTTTGCCCCTACTGACGCTGCGTTTGCGGCATTGCCAGCCGGCGCGCTGGAATCGCTGCTTGCGGACCCGGAACAATTGACCCAGGTGCTGCTTTACCATGTCATTGACGGGCAGGCGCTCACCGCAGCCGACATCGCTGAAGGAGACCTCACCGAAGGAGACCTCACCACGATGCAGGGCGCGCCGCTTGCTGTCAACGCGCTGGACAACGCCATGACAGTCGGCGACGCCGCCATCGCCACCGCCGACCTTGTTGTAGCCAACGGCATCATCCACGTGATCGACAAGGTGCTCTTGCCGGCGGCAGAGGAAACACCCGCCCCCGAACAGACGTCGACCGAAGCCGCCGCGGCAACAACCGAGAACACTGCCCTGCTCACCATCGTCGACGCTGCGGCTGCATCCGGCCAATTCCCGACGCTCGTGGCCGCACTTCAGGCCGCTGGTCTAAGTGACGTGTTGGCAGGTGATGGCCCCTTCACCGTTTTTGCGCCCAGCGAAGAGGCATTTGCGGCGCTGCCAGCCGGCGAACTCGCCGCACTTCTAGATGACCCAGCAATGTTGGCCAATGTCCTCAAGTATCATGTCGTTGCCGGCACGCTGAAGGCGGCTGACATTGTCAACGGCATGAATGCAGCTACGCTGGAAGGCAAACCATTGACCTTTGCCATCAACGGCGGCGTGACAGTCAACGGCGCTCACATTCTCACCAGCGATGTGCCTGTACGCAACGGCGTGATTCACGTCATCGATCAGGTGCTCTTGCCGCCGGCCGTCGATGAAAAGGTCGAGAGCGCCGCAATCGCGGCCACGGCTATTCCAGCCCCGTCGCCTACCGGCGAAACCATCGCCGCGCTTGCCGGACAATTGGGAGACTTCTCAACACTGCTCAAGGCGGCTGAAGCGGCCGGTCTGACTGATGATCTTGCCGCCATGGGGCCACTCACAATCTTTGCTCCCACCGATGCTGCCTTCGCCAAGCTGCCGGCAGGTGCGCTTGACGCACTGCTGGCCGATGAGGCAGCGCTGCAAAATGTGCTGCTCTACCACGTTCTGCTCAACCGCTACACGGCAGACGAGTTGGCGGCCGCTGGCATCGAAACCGCGGCCCAGGGCAATCTGCTTGTCTTTACGACGTTGGATGGACAGGTGCGCGTCAACGGCGTCCCAATCAGCCAGGCTGACGTCGAAGCCAGCAATGGCATTGTCCACGTGATTGACGCCGTGCTGATCCCGCCACAGCGCCCCAACGGGGAGGCAGCCTCGGCAACTGCGCCAGCATCCGCCACCGAGGCTGCGGTCGCAGCAGCGGCAGCCACCGCAGTTCCTACGAACACGCCGGTCCCGCCAACGCCAACCGCTACGCCGGCGCCAACGAACACGGCCACAAATACACCAGTCCCGCCGACTGCTACTTCGACCGCCACGCTGGTTCCGCCAACAGCGACCAATACAGCCACCAACACGCCAGTTCCACCAACGGCGACTGCCACGGCGGTCCCGACTAATACACCGACGCCGGTCCCGCCGACGGCAACCAACACAGCCACCAACACGCCGGCGCCACCGACCGCCACGCCAATCCCGCCAACGGCGACGAATACGCTGGCGCCGCCGACGGCGACCAATACGCTGGCGCCAACCAACACACCGACATCGATGCCGCCGACGAGTACGCCGCTGCCGACCAGCACACCAACGAATACACAAGTTCCGCCGACCAGCACGCCGCTGCCGACCAACACATCGCTGCCGACCAACACACCGCTGCCGGCCACACAGACAGCAGAGCAAGCCACAGAGGCGCCAACCGCAACCGCAGTTGAAGTCATCATTGAGATAGCGACCGAACTTCCAACCGAGCTTCCAACCGAAGTCATGACGCCTGAAGGCACAGAAGAAGCGACAGCTACTGAAGAGACGACAGTTGGCGCGGAAACGGCCGAGACAACTGTCACTGAGGAAGCGACGAGGGCTGCGGAAGCGACGAGATCTGTGGAAGCAACAGCCGCAATGACGCCAGAGGCAAGCGCCACCGAGACGCCCGGCGATCTTCCCAGCACGGGTCTTGCGCTCGGTTCTGGCGCGACTACACTGCCCGCTGTGCTGTTCGTGCTGGCTGTCCTGGCGGTTGGAGGGTTTGTCACACGCCGCCGCAACGACTAAGGCCGGTCGCCCCAATTATATAGCTGCAAACTCGTGCACGGCGCTGGAATGTGTTCCAGCGCCGTATCTTTTGAAGCACCTT
>JACSRH010000030.1 GCA_014879855.1 Caldilineaceae bacterium
CTCTGCGTTTTCTCTGCTTCTCTGCGCCTCCGCGTCAAACGCTGTTTTCATTGCAAACGCGCTTCCCATACCGGCATCATCGCCTGACGCTCCGCCCGATAGAGATGGAGCAGCGCTTGATAGCGTGCGTGGTTGCCAGGCACAGGCGTCACCGTGCGCGCTGGACGCACCATCTGCTGGATCGCCTCGGCGTAGGAAGCGTAGATTCCGGTGGCGACCGCGGCATTGATCACCGCCCCGCGCGCGCCATATTCTGAGCCTTCGGCGATGATTACAGGCGCGGCGAGGCCATCGGCCAGCATCTGCGCCCACAGCGCACTGCGCGCGCCGCCGCCCGCCAGCCGCAATGTCGCCACGGTCGCGCCCATCGTGGCATAACAATCCAGCACCGAAAGGGCGACGCCCTCGTAGACCGCGCGCAGCAACGTGGCGCGCGTGTGGTGGACGCTGATCCCGCTGAACTGCGCCCGCGCGGCCGAGCTGATAAAGGGCGCACGCTCGCCTGCCGGATCGAGATAAGGATGATAGATCACGCCGCGCGCGCCAAGCGGCTCCTGCGCTGCGATGCCTTCGAGGACTTGCCAGATATTGGCTTGATTTTGCTGCGCCTCTGCCCATTCCGCCGCATAGAACGCGCGCGCAAACCACTGTAGATTCTGCGTGCTCGCCATGGTCGGCAGCAAGCGCACCAGTACGCCGGCCGGCGCATGGCACATGTTGTAACCGATGTCCGCGGGTTCGAGGACGGGGCTGTCCACCATCACCTGATGCACGCCCGCGGTGCCGAGCACCGAGCAGGCATCGCCAGGAAACGCCGCGCCGACGCCCAAAGCGGAAGCCGCCACGTCAAAGGGGCCAGCCACCACCGGCGTGCCGGACCATAAGCCCAGCGCGTTGGCAACAGCAGGCAAAAGGGGCGCTTTGTGTTCGACCGGGCGCGGCGCGGCGGGCAGGGCCGCGCGCCAGCGTTCGACGCCGAGCAGCTTCAGGATGCGGTCGTCGTAAGTCTGTGTGTGCACTGAGAAATAGGTGTGGGAGGCGTCGGTGGCATCCGTGCTCACCACGCCGGTCATGCGAAGAAAGATCCAGTCCTTGGCGCGCAACGCCGCGGCCGTGCTGGCCAGCGTAGCGGGTTCATGTTCCTGCAACCAGCGCAGGTGCATGGCCTGATTGCAGGTGTTGAGCGCGGTTCCCGTGATCTGGAACACTTCCCGTCCGACGCCAGTTTGCCAGCACGCTTTGACCAGCTCTGCCGTGCGGCCATCCGACCACAGGATTGCCGGGCGCACCGGCGCACCGTCAGCATCGACCAGCCACGTCCCGTCCCCCTGCCCGGTGACGCCGATGGCAAGCACCTGGGCAGGATCGATGGCCGCACGCGTCAGCGTCTCGCGCACGGTAATTGCAACTGCCTGCCACACGGTCTCCATGTCCGATTCCGCCCAGCCGGGGCGCGGCGTGAGGAAACTCGAAGTATGCGCGGCGCCGGCGATCTCACGGCCGGCAAGGTCAAAGAGCGTGCTCTTAATCACTGTGGTGCCGGCATCAATGCCCAGCAAGTAGGAGGCGCTCACGCTGCACCGTCTCAGAGGGCCGCTTGCGTTGTGGCGTCGAAGAGGTGGATGTGGTCAGGGCGCAGCCGCAGCGTCACGGCTTCCCCGCGCTCTAGCCGCAACGTCGGCGGTGTGACCACCAACACAATTGCGTCCCCAATCGTGGCGGCCAGCTGTCCCTCCTCGCCCAGCGATTCGTAGGTGGCGACCGCGCCCTTCATCTCGCTGACGCCACTTTCCGACGGCGCAACCACTTCTATGTGCACCGGGCGCACGCCGAGGTTGATCTTTTTGGCGCCGGTGCTTTCGACCTTGGCGCGCAGCGCCTCCGGCAGCCGAAGCTTGAAGCTGGCGTCTGCGCCTGCCAGAAAGAGCTTGCCATTCTCGCTCACCGGGGTGCACGCCAGGAGATTCATCGGCGGCTCACCGATAAAACCGGCCACAAACTCGTTGACCGGGCGATTGTAGATCTCCTCGAAGGAGCCGACCTGTTGCAGCACGCCAAAGTTCATGACGGCGATGCGCTCGGCCATGGCAACGGCTTCGAGCTGGTCGTGGGTCACCAGGATCGTGGTGCGCCCGGTCTGGACGTGAAGGCGCTTCAGTTCGACGCGCATGTGCGAACGCTGCGCGGCGTCGAGATGGGAGAGCGGTTCGTCCATTAGAAAGACGTCGGGGTCGCGCACCAGCGCGCGCGCCAGCGAGATGCGCTGCTTCTGGCCGCCGCCCAGTTCGGCCGGTTTGCGCGCGAGGATGTCGGTGATATCCAGCATCGTCGCCACGGCCCTGACGCGCTGGTCGATTTCGGCCGGCGCCACCTTTTTGGCGCGCAGGTTGAAGGCAATGTTTTCGTAGACGCTCAGCGGCGGGTAGAGTGC
>JACSRH010000271.1 GCA_014879855.1 Caldilineaceae bacterium
TGTCAGGAAAGCGTCCGAGAGATCCTCCAGGCGCGCGCCCGCGGCATCGACATTTGGGGCGAGACATGCCCGCAATATCTGCTGCTCAACGCCGAACAACACCTGGGCGGTCTCAACGGCGAGTTGTATGTCTGTGCGCCGCCGCTGCGCTCGCTCGAGGACAATCACGCGCTGTGGCAGGCATTGGCGCAGGATGAGCTCCAGGTGGTGAGCACGGACCACTGTCCGTGGACAGCCGAGGAGAAGCAGCAGGCCGATTTCACGATTATCCCCGGCGGCGTGCCCAGCATCGAGGCGCGGCTGGCGCTGGTGCACCATTTTGGGGTCAACCAGGGCGCGTTGTCGCTGGAAAGGTGGGTGCAGGTCTGCGCAGCCAATGCCGCGCGCTGGATGGGGCTTGCCCGCAAAGGCCGTCTGGCGCCTGGGTGCGACGCTGACATCGTGATCTTCGATCCCGGGCGCGTAAAACGCCTCGCGCCGGACACGCTGCACGAAGCCGCCGGTTGGACGCCCTACGACGGCATGGAAGTCAGCGGCTGGCCGCGCACCGTGCTCTTGCGCGGCAAAGTCATTGTCGAGGACGAGCAATATATTGGTCAGCCCGGCGATGGCCACTTTGTCGCACGCAGATAATCTCCCATCTCCAGTCTCAAAAAATTAGAGATTGGAGACTCGCTTCCCGGACTTGCCATCTTGCCGCGCACTCGCTTCCTCTTTCGCTCCTCTGTCATGGTCATGTCCCTGTTGGGTGCGAGCCGTCTGACAGGCTTTGTCAAGCTGCTGCTGATGACGCGCCTCTTTGGCATCGGCGGTGACGCGGATGCGTACGCGGCGGCCAATCAGTTGCCGGAATTGCTCTTTGCCATGCTGGCGGGTGGAGCGGTGGCCGCGGCGTTTATTCCCGTTTACACCGCACAACTGGCGGCCAATAAAGGGATGCTTGCCGCGCGCTTTGCCAACACGGTGGTGACATTGACCGTGATGGCGATGGGCGCGCTGAGTCTTGTCGTCATTGCCAATGCCCCATGGCTCACGACGCACTTGCTCACACCGGGTTTTCCACCTGATCAACAGGCGCTTACTGCCCGGCTGGTGCAAATTTTGATGACCGCAACCTTCTTCTTTGCGGTAGGCAGCATCTATGCCAGCATTCTGCAGGCGCACGACCACTTCTTCGCCCCCGCGCTGGCCGGCATCCTTATTGATGTGGGCCAGATTGCAGGCATAGTTTTCTTTGCCGCCCAACTTGGCATTGCCAGTGCGGCCTGGGGATTGGCCGGCGGCGCGCTGATGATCCTGGCGGTGCAGGCGCCCTTTCTACGCCGGCTGGGGCTGGACAACCGGCCGGCATTGGCGTTGCGCACCGACGGCATGCCCGAACTGGCGCGACTCTTCTGGCCGCGCCTGGTGACAATGGGTGCGGCGCAGGCAGTCGATCTCTTTGTGGTGCGGCTGGCGTCAGGGCTGGCGCCCGGCAGCATGTCCGCCTATTTCTACGCCGTGCTGATCATGGCCTACATGCCGCGCGGGCTTTTTGCACAGGCCATCGCCACGGTGATCTTCCCGACCATGGCGCGGCAGTACAACAGCGGCGACCTGCCTGGCCTGCGCGCTACGCTGACGGGCGGGCTGCGCGCCGCGCTTTCGCTGGTGATGCCGGCTGCGGTCGGCATTATTGCTTTGGGGCTGCCGGGGATGCGTTTTCTCTTTCCTGGCGAGGAGCTGAACGGCGACGCGCTGGGTATGGTCTTTGGCCTGACTACGATTCTGGGCGTGCGCCTCGTGAGCGATGCGACAAACGACATCCTCTCCCTGGCCTTCTATGCGCGCCACAACACGCGGTTGCCCATGATAGCCGGCCTGCTGTGGATGTGCGCCACCATTCTGCTCAGCTACGGGCTGGTCGGGCCGCTGGGCATCTACGGGCTGGCCTGGGCTTCCTCCCTGGCGTCGCTGGGGCTGGCTGTGGGCCTGTTCCTGCTGGTGGGGCGGCGCTTCCACGGCATCATTCGTCGCGACCTGGCGGCGACGCTTGGCCGGACGCTGGCCGCGACGGTCGTGATGGCTTTCTCGGTGCGCTGGATGGCCACGCTCGACCTGGCGCCGCCGCTTTTCGTTATTGCAGGCATCGTCACCGGTGCAGTTGTCTACACAAGCGTCTATTGGATCCTGGGGGGCCGCGAAATCATCCAACTCGTGCGGCCAGATGTATAAACGCAGGCTGTGGCTGCACATTTATGGCAAAGCCTCAACCAGTTTTTCCAATCTGCGCCAGAAACTTAGTTGGCGCCTTATGTCTTCTCACTTGACTCGCACGCCTGCGCTTCTCTGCCGGCAACAGCGCAGGATCATCGTGGATGCTCTCCCTGGCGACAGGCATCGTGCAGGAGTTTGAATTTGGCGCCAATTGGCCGGAGTATTCGCGCTTCGTGGGCAATATCTTTGGCAGCCTGCTTGCCGCGGAAAGGGTCTTCGCCTTCTTCCTCGAAGGCGGCTTTCTGGGGCTAATGCTTTTTGGCGGCAATCGCCTGGGGCCGCGTCTGTGGCTGCTGTCGACTTTTCTGGTCGCATTTGGCGCGCATTTCAGCGCGATCTGGATCGTGATGGCCAACTCGTGGATGCAGACGCCAGCCGGCTATGTGATCCAACAGACGCATCAAAATCCCTTGTATGTTGAGCTTCCTGGCCTACGGCGACATCAACACCACAGTGCAGGGGCTGAATTCCTTCCCGGCGGATGTATGGCCGCCGCTCAACCTGACTTTTCAATCCTATCATCTGATGATCAACCTGGGCATGCTCTTTATCGGCATCGGGATGCTGGCCGCGCTTTTCTTTTTCTGGGGACGGCGGCTGTGGACGAACAAAATTGTGTTGTGGCTGCTGGTGCTCACCATTTTCCTCACTGAGATCGCCACCATCGTCGGCTGATCGAGCTTGGCCCGGTTTCTCTGCGCCAAGAACGCACGGGCGAGTTAGTCAACACCGTCACAAGGCGTGGAGACGCTCGATGTCTACATCACGCAATATCTGCCCGCGCGTTCCCTCGCGGTGCTGCTCCCCGGTTTCGTCCTACTTGTCGTGCTGATCCTCGACCCGTGGACGACGCTGGTGCTACTCTTTGCCGCGCCCATGCTGATCCTGATGTTGGCGCTGATCGGTGGTCGCGCCAAGATGCTCACTGAGCGCCGCTTTCTCGAACTGAGTTGGATGAGCGCCTTCTTTCTCGACATGCTGCAAGGGCTGACTACGCTCAAGCTCTTTGGCCGCAGCAAGCAGCAGGCGGCCACGATCGACGCGATCAGCCGGCAATATGGCAAGACCACGATGGAGGTGCTGGCCACTGCCTTCCAGACCTCACTGGTCATGGAATGGGCGGCCACCGCGGCCACCGCGCTGGTGGCGCTGGAGGTCAGCTACCGGCTCATGGGCGGCGCGTTGCGCTTTGCGCCCGCGCTGGCCGTGCTGCTCCTGACGCCCGAATTTTTCCTGCCGCTGCGCACGCTGGCGCTGCGCTATCATGCCGGCGCGGCAGGCAAAGCCGCGCTCGAACGCATCGACGCAATTTTAGGAGAAGGGCAGGACGATCTGACGCAGAGGCGCAGAAAAACGAAGAGAAGGGGCGGGGGGCGAGCTTGACGGTCACGATCTGCGCGCCTACGCGGCCGACGACGTGCGCACGCAGATCGCTGTCGTGCCCCAAACACCCTATCTGTTCCACGCCACCCTCCGCGACAACTTGCTCGTCGCCAACCTGGACGCCAGCGACGCGGAGCTGGACGCTGCCTGCTGGGTGCGATACTTTGATCGACGACAATGGGCTGACGCTGAGCGGCGGCGAGCGTCAGCGGCTGGCAATCGCCCACGCCCTGCTCAAGCCCGCCTCGATTCTCATCCTGATGAGGCGACCACACACCTTGACGCTGTGACGGCGACGCGGGTGTGGGATGCATTGGAGCATCACATGGCAGGGCGCATGGTATTGATCCTTGACCACAGTCAACGCGCCCTGGCGTATGCTGACCGCACCCTGAAGATGAATTGATCCTGAGATTGTAAATCCTGCAAAACTCCTACAAATTCCAGGCAAATCAGCAAAAACATGTTGACATTTTCACCCGATAAGGCGTAGACTTTATGTCGAGATCGCGTCAGCACTGGCATCAACGTCAGATAAACGCTGCTAAGTTATGCTGACGAACAGGCGCAGCGCGTCGATCATGGCAGGGCGGCTCAACCGTTGGGACGATTATTCATCGCAGCAATCATCAACAGAGCTATCATCGAAGATTCTTATGGACCCAGAAAGGAGATCAGCATGGAAGCGCTCAAAGGACTTTGCACCATTGTGCTGCCGGAAGCCAGCTTGAAGGAGTTTGCCTTCCAACATGCCATCGAACTCAACAGCGAAAATTACCCGCTGGAGTTAGAAGGCAACGGCCTCAATCAACCTGCCGATCCGCAGACCATCTCCGCGGCCATGGAGACGCGGCGCCGCTGGCCCAATGGCATGACGCTGCGCGTCCATTTTCTCGAAGGCGACCGTGCGGTCCAGCGCAAGGTGGAAGAGATTGCTGGAGAGTGGGGCCAATACGCCAATCTTAAATTTGTCTTTGGCGCGGGGCCGGAAGCGGAGATCCGCATTGCGTTCAAGCCCAATTTGGGGTCGTGGTCGTACATGGGCGCCGATTGCAGCCTGCCGCAGCTGGCAGATCGCCCCACCATGAACCTCGGCTGGCTGACGCCCACCACGCCGGAAGTCGAGTATCGTCGCGTCGTGCTGCACGAATTCGGCCATGCGCTGGGATTGGTGCACGAACACCTGTCGCCAACCGCGGAGATTCCCTGGGACGAACAGAAGGTGATCGCGTATTACAAGCGCACCAACGGCTGGGACGAAAATTACATTCGCTCCAACGTCCTGGCCAAGTCACGCGCCGACGCCTTCACGACGTTTGACCCACACTCGATCATGCTCTATCCGGTGCCGAAAGAACTGACCAAAGGGGGCTTTGAGATCCCGTGGAGCAACAGTGAACTGTCCGCGCTCGATAAAGAATTTATTGGAAACATGTATCCGTTCTCAGGCTGAGAAAGGAGATCCATCCACATGGCTGATTCCACAGACATCACCACACTGCGCAAAACTGTGTACGACTGGCGGCTGCACGCCAACGCGTTGCAACAGGAAGCCAGCCAGACGACCGACCCGGCCCAGTTGGCGCACTTACTTGACGCGGCAGGCGCAGCCGAAGCAATGCTGGCTGAAGCCGAGACAACCCTGCAAACCGCCGAAGCAGCCCTTGTCGCGGCGCAGCCAAAAATCGACGACAAGCGCCGCCATGCTGTCACGCGCAGCATGGCAACCACGCAACTCGAAGCCACAGTGCGGCTGCGCATGGCGCATGTCCCCACCGCAACCTACCATCTGCTGAATGAAGCAGAAAACCCTCTGCTTGAGATCAGACTGGAAAACAGCGCGCTGAAGCCTCGTCGCCTGCGCATCTCCTCGCGCCTGGAGGGTTACAGCGCCGACGCCATTGACACCATTGAACTGGAAGCGCGCGGCAAACCCAATGCCACGCGCACCGTCACACAACTGCCCACGCTGTTTCCTGAACGCGTGCGCGCCGTACACGAATTGACGCGTGCCAGCGTCATTGTGCTGGTGGAGGAGATCGGCGGCCAGGTTGAAACACACGAAAGCCTGCCGGTTTGGCTGCTGGCGCGCAACGCCGCGCCGCTGGCCGTGCGCGACCCCGCCAGCGGCGGCTGGGTCGACCTGAGCCGCTACTTCGGCGCGTTCGTCACCCCCAACCGGCGCGAAATCATGCTCTTCCTCCGACAGGCCGCACGCCGCCATCCCGAAGGCCGGCTGACTGGCTATCAGAGCGATGTGCTGCTCCAGGTGCAGGCGATCTTCGATGCGCTCAAACAAGACGCCGACATTACCTATGTCAACTCGTTGATCGCTTTTAACCCGGAGGAGAGCGCACGCGGCCAGCGCGTGCGCCTGCCACGCGAGTGCCTCGAAGAACGCCAGGCCAACTGCATGGACGGCGCGCTGCTCTTTGCCAGCCTGCTTGAAGCCGCCACCATCAACCCAGCGCTTGTGATCATTCCCGGGCATGCCTTTGTTGGCTGGGAAACGCCACAAAACAGCGGCGCGTGGGGCTATTTGGAAACCACCATGATCGATACCAATGAGTTTGACGAGGCGCACGCCATCGGCCAGCAGAAGGCGAATTTCTGGGAGAAAAAGGCTGCGGCCGGCAAGCCCGAACTGTTTCGCCGTTGGTCGCTGCGAGATCTGCGTGCAGTCTATGGCATCACGCCGCTGGAATAGGCCAGAAATCGCGCGGCAGCGAAGAGAGACGCCGGATCAGCGGATCAAGCGGCATCCTGCAAATTTCATCTAAGCATTATCAAGGAGTATACAATGCCAGATTCACTCCAAGCGTTTGAAAGCGACTCGTCCGCCGCCTTGCCCTTACCGGTGACGCGGCCTGATGCGGATGGCCGCGCGTTGTCCGAAGTGGACCCCGAATTGTACGACGCCTGGCGCAAACATATCGCGCGCGGCTTTGAAAACAACAACCGCATGTTTGACCGCACGCTCAACGCCTTTATGTATCCTTACTGGGTGACAGTGGGGATGTATATCGTGCTCTTCGTCGTTGGACTCAGCGCGTTCTTCGTTGCGGCGCGACTGAGCTTTGAGGCAGGCAAGGAGGTATACACGATCCTGTTTGGCGGCATCGGCGCCGTCGCTTTTCTGACCTTTTTTCTGACGCGACCACTGCAGGCGCTGGAAGAGAATCTCCAGTTCATCACCTGGCTGGGCGTAATCTACAACACCTACTGGACGCGTCTTGCCTACATGACCGACCAGGAGAGCGTGCAGCGCGACTTGGAACATGCCGCCAGCAGAACCATTGAAGATATCAAAGACCTGCTCACGACGCACGCCGAGCGCAGCGGAAAACGGCCGGGGCTACGCTGAAGCAGCGCATGGCGCTCCGCGCCAAAATTCACCATCCACACTTCACAATTCACCTTTCACACTTTTGCTACGTCTCGACCCGCGCAATCACCAGCACGACGTTGTGCCCACCAAAGCCGAACGCGTTGACGATGGCATGACGCGCGGTCGCGTGTGCGGCCACGTTGCCGACGATGGGAAGATCGATGGCCGGATCGGGCGTGTAATTGATCGTCGGCGGCGTGATGCCCTCGCGCAGTGTGTGCACGGCAGCGACCAGCGACTGCGCGCCCGCCGCGCCGAAGCCGTGGCCGATCATGCTCTTGATGCTGGTGACGCAGAGATGGCTGGCCGCCTCGCCAAAGGCGCGGCGCAACGCCAACGCCTCGGCGCCGTCATTAAGCGGCGTCCCTGTGCCGTGCGCATAGACCACGTCAACAGCCTCCGGTCTCACGTGCGCCTGCTGCATCGCGCCGCGCAGGGCGCGGGTCGCGCCCTGCGCCTCCGGGTCGGGTGCGGTCACGTGGAACGCATCGCCGGTCAGCTTGCCGCCCAGCACCTCTGCGTACAGCGTTGCCCCGCGCGCCCGGGCGTGCGCTTCTGTCTCCAATATGACGGCGGCGGCGCCTTCGCCGGGAATCAGACCATCCCGATCCACAGAAAAAGGACGGCACGCGCGTGGCGGGTCTTCGGTGCGGCTTGCCAGCGCGCCCATCCGTCCGAACGCTGCAAAGCTCAGCGGCGTAATGGAGGATTCCGCACCACCCGCAATGAAGACATCCGCCTCCCCTCGCTGCAAGAAGTGATAGGCTTCCAGCACGGAGTAGTGTCCACTGGCGCACGCCAGCGTGTGGGTCATCACCGGGCCACGCACGCCAAGCTCGGTGGCCACGGCGCTGCTGATTTCACCGGGCAGCATATGCACCAGGCTGAACGCGTCCAGGGAGCGCCAGCCTTCGCGCGCCATCGCGGTTGTGAGCAGCTCGGCCACCGGCAGACCGGCGCCGCCAGTCGCCATAAAGACGCCGATGCGTTCGCCATTGTGCGTAGTGATGTCCAGCCCTGCGTTCGCCAGCGCCTGCTGCGCTACCGACACGGCAAATTGCGTTGCTCGCGGCCAGTGTGCGATGTCCTGCTCAGAAGCCGGCGGCGTGTAGCCTTTGACTTCACAGGCAATATTGAAAGGCATGTCGCCTGGCTCGAACGCGGTGACAGGCGCGGCTCCGGAACAGCCCACGATCAGATTCTGCCAATAGGTGGCAACGTCATTACCAATCGGGGTAATAGCGCCCATGCCGGTGATAAAGATTCTTGTCATGCGTCGCATCCCGTCTACGCAGCTAACGCCGGTTGGTTGATGGATAAGTCCAGGCTCTATTCTACCGAAAGGACGCGTTCAGGCAACAATGGGACAAAAGTCATTTCCCAAGTTTGTGTGTATATGGCATCCTTGACCGATAAAAGGCAACCGACGCGATAACGTCAGGGAAAACGTCAGGGAAAACGTAAAGAGGAGTAGATATGTCCAACGATGGGCCGCGCATCCGGCGTGAAAAACGCACCGTCGCCGCCATGATCGAACTCTATTGCGAGGAGCAGCACGGCAACCCCAATGGCTTATGTGCAGAGTGTCGCATGTTGCACGATTATGCCATGCAACGCCTGGAGCGCTGTCCCTTTGGCGAGGAGAAGACCACCTGCGTTGATTGCGCGGTGCATTGTTACAAACCCGCCATGCGCGAACACGTGCGCGTTGTCATGCGCACTGCTGGCCCGCGCATGATCTGGAGACATCCCGTGCTGGCTGTGCGTCATGTGCTTGACGGGCGAAAACTGGGCCCCCGAACGAAAAAGTCGGAGACAAAGTAGTATCATCTGGTGTACAATCACGGCATGAACTTGCCGCCGTCCTTTGTCACCACGATCTGCAATGCATTCGGCGAAGAGGGCCGCGCGTTTCTACATAATTTGCCGGCCCTGCTGGATGAGTATGCCCAGCGCTGGGAATTGACACTGCTCTCCGCCTTCCCCCATCTCTCCTACAATTATGTCACGCCAGCCGTGCGCCGCGACGCAAGCGAGGCCGTGCTCACGCTGGGCGCGGCGCACCGTAATTCGCGTTCCGAGCGCGAGACGCTGGCCTTTTACGCGGGGTCTGGCGGCGCCCATTGGTGGGAAGTCGATGCGGACCGCGCCGCGCTGCTGGAGCGGCTGCGCCCCGGCGCACTGCTGCGGCCGCTGGCGTTCGAGGACAACGGGCAGCACCTGGTTGATTATGACGCCAGCAACCCAGCCAGCGGGCAGGACGATCTGCGCATCGCTGAAATCATGTGGAGTCTTCACTCATGCAAAAAGAGCTAACATCCTCAACCGATTGGAAAACGATCGAATTGCCGGTCAGCGGCATGGACTGCGCCGAATGCACGCGCCACGTGCAACATGCACTGGCTGGCGTACCTGGCGTCGCCTCAGTGCAGGTGCTGCTCTCCGCAGAAAAAGCCATCGTGCGCCTTGACCCCGCGGTGGCGTCGCTGGATCAACTCCGCGCGGCCGTGAATGAGGCGGGATACAGTGCGCCGGCGCCGGCTGATGCACAACAGATGGATCAACAACGCACCTACACACGCAAGGTCTGGACGGTGATGGCGCTCGTCTTTGGCGCAGTGCTCTTTGTCGTCGTGCTCGGCGAATGGTTCGGTTTGTTTGAGCAGATCACGGGCCGCGTGCCTTTTGTCGTTGGCGCGGCGCTCGTCGTGCTCAGCGGCTGGCCGATCTTCCGCAACGTTCTGCGCGCCACACGCAAGCGTCAGGTCACTTCGCACACTCTGATGACAATCGGCGTGCTGGCGGCGCTGGCGGTTGGGCAGTGGACAACGGCCGCGGTGGTCGTCTTTTTCATGCGCATTGGCGATTATGTCGAGCGCTTTGCTGCGGAAGGTGCACGCAAGGCAGTGCGTACGCTCACGGCGCTGGCGCCGCAGCAGGCACGCGTCGTACGCAATGGCGCGGAGGTGGAAATTCCAGTCGCAGAGGTGCTGCCCGGTGAAACCGTCATTGTCCGTCCCGGCGAGCAGATTCCGGTGGATGGCATTGTTATAGACGGCCATGCCACGGTCGATCAGGCAGCGATCACAGGCGAATCGCTGCCAGTGGAGGCTGGCCCCGGCGCGCATGTTTACGCGGCGACGATTGCCAGCCTCGGCAGCCTGCGCGTGCGCGTCGAGCGCATCGGCGCGGACACGACCTTTGGCCGCGTGATCAAGCTGGTTGAGGAAGCCGAAGCCAATCGCGCGGACGTTCAACGCTTCGCCGACAAATTCACCGCTTACTATCTGCCCGTTGTGCTGACCATCGCCATTTTGACGTTGCTGATCCGTCGCGACCCGCTGGCGATGGCCGCGGTGCTGGTGGTGGCCTGTTCGTGTTCGATTGCACTGGCAACCCCCATCGCGATGCTGGCCTCGATCGGGAGCGCGGCGCGAGAAGGCATTCTGATCAAGGGCGGAAAATATATCGAGACGCTGGCGCGCGCCGACGTCCTCCTGATCGACAAAACTGGCACGCTCACTTTGGGACGCCCGCGTATCGATGAGGTCATCACGCTCAACGGCGCATCGTCTACAGAGGTGCTGGCATGGGCGGCGTCAGCTGAGCGCGATTCCGAACATCCACTGGCTGACGCTGTGCGCAACTATGCCCTGGAAAAGGGGCTGACTCTGGCCGAGCCTGCGCGCTTCCGCGCTGTGCCGGGCAAGGGGGTGGTCGCCGAAGTGGACGGCCATCTGATCACAGTGGGCAGCCATCGCCTGGTCGCCTCTCTGCTGGACGCGCCGAACCTCCCACTTGCGCTCCACCGCGGACGTGACGACGATTCTGCGCACCTTTGGACAAATGCCCCGCCCATTGATCTGGCCCAGACCCAAGGCAAAAGCGTGCTGTGGGTAACGCGTGACCACGCCGTGATCGGCGCGTTGACCGCAACTGACACCCTGCGCCGCGAGACGCCCGTCGCCCTGGCGCGGTTACGGGCAATGGGCATTGCTACGATCGAGTTATTGACCGGCGACAATGATGCCACTGCCGATGCGCTGGCCGGTCAACTCGGCATCCCGTATCGCGCCAACCTGCTGCCGGAGGACAAGATCGCGGTCGTGCGCGACTATCAACAGCAAGGCAAGGTGGTGGTGATGGTGGGAGACGGGGTCAATGACGCCCCCGCGCTCGCGCAGGCTGACGTAGGCATTGCGATGGGCGCCGGCGGCGCCGACATCGCCCTGGAAGCCGCACATATCGCCTTGCTGCGCGATGACTGGCTGCTGGTCCCGGCCGTTTTTGCGCTTGCCCGGCGCACGATGCGCGTGGTGAAGACAAACCTTTTTCTGACAGCGGTCTACAATGTAGCAGGACTCTCACTAGCTGCCGCCGGTCTGCTCCCGCCGATCCTCGCCGCGGCCGCGCAGTCGATCCCGGATTTAGCAATCCTGGGAAATTCGGCGCGACTGCTGAGGAAGGGAAAAAGCAGAAATTAAGAGGTTGAGCGCTGACTGACTTGAAAATAGTTTCTTAACGCAAAGGCGCAGAGAAGCAGAGCCGCAAAGGCGTTTTCATGTTCGATTGCGCCCCGCAAGGGCATGGACACTGTTTGGAAAGCGCAAATCTCGACGCAAAGACGCGGAGGGGCAGAGGTTCGCACAGGAGAAAGCGTAGGTCTCACGCGGCCTTTTCTGCATTTCTCTTTGCGTTCCTCTGCCTCTTTGCACCTCCGCGTCAAAGAGGCGCCTGTTCAAACAGCTTCTGAGCGTTCAATCTGACGCAGCGTCGCGGAGATTTCAGAGAAAAATCAAAAGTAGAACGGTTTCTAGAAAGAGCGAGGAGCGCAGATGCATACAAGGTTAGGTCTTTTTGCAATTTTGGTGATGGGGGCGCTCCTGCTGGCGCCGGCGACGATCGGCCGCGCACAGAGCGATGACGGCGGGGCCACGCCCGCTATTGTCGGCGGGCAAGAAGCTACGCCGGGCGAGTATCCGTGGCAGGCGTTCGTCGAGATCGGCGACGACAATATCGGCTACTATATGTGCGGCGGCTCGCTGATTGCCCCACAATGGGTGCTCACCGCCGCGCATTGCGTCGACCTGGAAGTGGCGGAGGCGTCGGCAATTGTGCTGCCATCGCAGGTCACTGTCTATTTGGGCAAACATAACATGATGATTTCTGAGCCGACGGAGCAGATCAAGCGCGTCGCTCGCGTCATTGCCTATCCCAATTACAACTCCAATAACAGCGATGGCGATCTGGCGCTGCTGGAACTCACCACGCCCGCCACGCTCAACAGCCGCGTCAGCGTGATTCCCCTGCTGTCGAGTCCAGCCGACGATGCGCTCGTCAATCCTGGCATGATGGCCACCGTCGCCGGCTGGGGAGTCACCCGAGAAGGCGGGCAAGCTTCGCCGACCCTGCGGAAGGTTTCTCTGCCGATCGTAGCGAATACGACCTGCAACCAGGCGCTGCCCGGCCCAGCCATTACCCAGAATATGCTCTGCGCCGGCTATGCCCAGGGTGGCAAAGACTCCTGCCAGGGCGACAGTGGCGGCCCGCTGATCGTAGCTGCGGGCGCGGGCGTGTGGAAGCAGGCGGGCATCGTGAGCTTCGGCTATGGCTGTGCGCAGCCTGCACTGTACGGCGTCTACACGCGCGTTTCGCGCTACACCGGCTGGATTGGCCAATACATAGGTGCGTTGGCGGTGGATAGCTTTTCCCCAGCAAGCGGGCGCGCCGGAACGCAGGTAGCGCTGGTCGGGAGCGGCTTCAGCAGCGCAACTGCCGTCGACTTTGCAGGGACGCCGGCAAGTTTCACGATCTCATCCGACGCGCAACTGCTCGCCACGACGCCACCGGGCGCAGTCAGCGGGCCGATCACGATCAAGTCGGCGTATAGGACCGCGCAGACAACCGCCTCCTTCGAGCCGCTCTACCAGCTCAACCTCCAGACGCTGGGCAATGGCGTGGTTGACATTACGCCGACCAGCAGCCGTTGCACCGGCGCCGCGCCCTGTGCGCTGGAGGTGACGGGTGGTGTGACGGCAATCTTGGCGCCGGCGGCAGATCCAGGCTTTGTCTTCGCCGGTTGGCGCGGCGCGTGCCCCGCGCTTGACATCCCCTGCCGCCTCTACATGAACATGGATCGCAGGGAGATTGCGGTGTTTGCGCCGCCGACTTCCACACTCACCATCACGCTCAGTGGCGGCGGCAGCGGCGCTGTCGTGAGCAGCAGCGGCATCAACTGTGGCGCGGCTTGCAGCGAGCAGTTGCCCACGCGCACCGCGCTCACCTTGACCGCACAACCCGCCGCGGCCATGATCTTTACGGGCTGGCGCGGAGACTGCACCGGTTTTGCGCCCACATGTTCGGTCATCATGGTGGGCGACCAACAGGTGGAGGCCGGCTTCGAGGGCGCGCGCTATCTGCATTTGCCGATCATCCGCCGCTAATCGAGAAAAGTAACAAAGATGTAAAAAGTGCTGAATAGAGAGAGGCTGGCAGCCCCTCTCTATTCACGCGTCACCAAGGCAGATGCATAGTTTTTGTAGCAGTTA
>JACSRH010000294.1 GCA_014879855.1 Caldilineaceae bacterium
GGGGTTGATGGGCGCCAGCCTGTGCATGGACTTGAAGGAAGGCAACCTATGCCGTGAAGTGCGTGGGGTGGCGCGGCGCACGCGCACCGTACTCGACGCCTTTTTCGCCGGCGCCGTTGATTTGGCGACCAACGATCTGCACACAGGCATCCTTGGCGCCGATATTGTGATCCTGGCGACGCCGGTGCGCACCATTATCGCCACGCTGGAAGAGATCGGCCCACGACTGTGGCCGGGCGCGCTGGTGATGGACATGGGCAGCACAAAGGAGGACATCTGCGCGGCGATGGTGCATCTGCCGGAAACATTGCAGCCGATCGGCGGCCATCCCATGTGCGGCAAGGAGACGGCCGGCTTCGAGGCGGCGGAGTGTGGTCTGTATCGCGGGGCAACCTGGGTGCTCTCGCCGCTGCCGCGCACCAGCCCAGAGGCGCTGGCGCTGGCGACCGAGCTGGCGCTGGCGGTTGGCGCGCGACCGCTGGTGCTGGAGGCGCAACGCCACGACCGTCTGGTCGCCAGCATCAGCCACCTGCCCTACCTGGTCGCCAGTGCGCTGACCGCCGCGGTCGCCGAAGTGGGCGTTGACGATCCGGCGGTGTGGGAGGTGGCCGCGGGCGGTTTCCGCGACACCAGCCGCGTTGCGGCCAGCGACACGCAGATGTTTCTGGATATTTTGATGACCAACCGCACCGCGGTGCTGGCACAGATCGAGCGCTTTCAGCAACACTTGGGCGGGCTGTACAATCTGCTGGCCGCCGCTGATGAAGCCGCGCTGCATGCGCGGCTTGCCGACGCGCAAAAGGCGCGCTCCGTCTGGGCGCCGCGACGTTGAGACAAAGCGAAAATCAGCCCGCCGCAGATCGCGTGAAATCAGGCAGATCGCGTGAAATCAGATCGTAAATTACGGAGTCTGCCTTCTCGCCACTGCAAAGAATTACCCCGCAAAAGTCCCTCTGCGCTGGTTGAGCCGCCCGCACATTTGTGCTATGATGCTTCCCATGTCCAAAAAATCTTCCCGGCCCCATCCAGATCCCTTTGAAGATGATTTCCTAGACGATCCTTTTGGCGACGGCGCGCCCCCTTTGCCGGCGACAGACAACGATGCGGACGCGGAGGCCGCGCTGGCCACATTGGCGGAAAGCGATTTCGCCGCGCTGTTTGGGACAGACGGAGCATTGGCGCGCGAATTAAATGGCTATGAGTTGCGCCAGAGCCAGCTCGACATGGCCGAAGCAGTCAAGCGCGCCATTCTTGCTCGCCATCATGCCCTGATTGAAGCGCCCACCGGCACCGGGAAGTCGATCGCCTATCTGATCCCTGCGATCCTCAGCGGACAGACCGTGGTCGTCTCCACCGCCAACAAGTCGCTGCAGAGCCAACTTTTCCAGAAGGAAATCCCGTTTCTGCGTAAGGTGTTGGGCAAACCGATCCCCACCGTCATCGTCAAAGGGCGCAGCAATTTTGTCTGCAATTACAAGTGGGAGAAGGAAGTCAGTGAGCAGGGATATATCTCGCTCTACGACCGTGAAGATGACCAGTTCAAGGCCATGAGGAGCTGGCTGGAGCAGACAGCGACCGGCGATATTGACGAATTGCCTTTTGTGCTGAGCAGCGATCTGCGCCCGCGCGTCGTCAGCTTTCCCGACGATTGTCTACACAGCGACTGTCGCTTTTACGAGGACGATTGTTGGATCAACCTCATGCGCGACGAAGCGGCGCAGGCGCAGGTCATTATCACCAATCACCACCTGCTGCTCAATGCGCTGGAACTGGGGTATGCTGGCGAACGCATCCTGCCGCCGGCGCCGATCTACATCGTCGATGAAGCGCACCACCTCGAACAGATCGCCACCGCGGTCTATGAAGTCATGGTGAGCGACTACACGGTCGAGCAGTTGCTGGCGCGCGCGATCTTCAAAGAGCACCTGTCCGATGAGGAGCTTGACCGGCTGCGCTATCTCAACACACTGGCGTTTCAGGAAATCTCGCGCCGCAGCGACGACAACGCCTTTCAGCTCGAAGGCGATCTGGAGAGCGTGCTCAAACTGAGCAGCGCGCTGGCAGAGTTGGGGAAGCGGCTGAAGCAAGCCAATCCCTATGCTGCGGCGGTCGAACAGGCGGCCAACCAGGGCGAGCGCCCCGACGCGGAAACCGCCGAGCGTTTCCGCTATTATGAACTGGCCATCACCACCGTCAACAGCGCCGCCGAAAAGCTGAAAGCGATCGGCGCCAGCCGCAAGGATGATACAATGGTGCGCTATGCCGTGCGCGTCTTTGACCGCCGGTATATCACGTTGGAAGTGCACGCCGCGCCGATCGACCCAGCCGAACTGCTCACCGCTTACCTGTTTCATCCCGAAGACGATAACGGCAACGCGGTCGCACGCACCGTGATCTGCACCAGTGCGACGCTTGCCACCGGCGGCCATTTCCACCACTATAAAGCGCGCTGCGGGATCAAGGCAACGGGCGAGGAGCATGTGCTGCCGACCGTTTTTGATTATCCGCGGCAGGCGATGCTCTACCAGCCGGCGCTGCCCGCGTACGACTACCGTAACGCGGCCGCCTTTTACGATGCCGTCGCGCGCGAGATCGAGCGACTGCTCGAAGTCAGCCGCGGGCGCACGCTCTGCCTCTTCACCAGTTGGAGCGGCCTGCAACAGGTGAATGACCGCGTGCAGGCTGCCGTGGTCTGGCCGGTGCGCGCGCAAGGCGACGCCCCGCGCGATGCGCTGCTGAGCTGGTTCCGCGCGACGCCCTACAGCGTGTTGCTGGCGACGCGCTCCTTCTGGGAGGGCGTCGATATTCCCGGCGACGACCTCAGCCTCGTCATCATGGACAAGATGCCCTTCCCCACGCCCAGCGACCCGCTGCACGGCGCCCGGATGCGCGCCATCGAGGCCGACGGGCGGTCGAGTTTCGCGGAATACATGGCGCCGCTGATGACGCTGGCACTCAAGCAGGGCTTTGGCCGCCTCATCCGCCGCAGCGATGATTCCGGTGTGGTGGCGATCCTGGACGAGCGACTGACCAGCAAGGCGTACGGGCGGCGCACCCGCCAGGATCTGCCAGCCGCCCGCTTTACGCGCGATCTCAAGGACATACATCGCTTCTACAGCACGGCGCTGGGTGCAACCGCCGAATTTGCGCTCAACGTGTGGGCCGGCGACGATCGCCGCTGGCGCTGGCAGTTGGTGCGCCTGCTCGACGGCCGCGCTGACCAGGGCAGCGGCCACAGCGACACGGATGAGGTCGCCTATCGGGAACTCACCGCCGCGCTCGACGGGCTGCGCGACCTGCACGAACGCATCCGCCGCGCCGGGCAAGATCCCGGTCGCTATGCGGTCGAACTGCGCTGCAGCCAGAACACCGTCGACGCTATCGCCACGGGCATCGGCCACGACAAGCTGGCGCCGCGCTGGGCGGAGGCGGCCGGCGTGTGGCAATCCGTTCTCCCGCGCGCGGTGCGCCGCTGAGGGAGCGTTTGAAAGGTCACCTGCTTTGACGCAGAGGCGCCGAGAAAACGCAGAGAACTACCTGCCAACCTCCTCTCGCTTCTCCTTTGCATCTCCGCGTCGAGAACACCCTTTTCGAATAATCTCTGAGCACTGTGCCTGGCATCGGGTCCTTAGCACTAAAACCGCATTTGATACTGGCCGATATGATGGTTCATACGAAACCTGCGTTGGCAATTCAGAGCGAGATTGCCTTCTTCGCAAATCCCCTTCTCATGCGTAGCAAAACCGCCGGGTGAACGAAAGACCGATTTTCTGGCCGATCCATCGATGGAGCCCGAGTGCTATACTGAATGTCGAGCTGACGTAGGAATCCTCCCGTAGCGCCCCATGAACGCACTTGATGTTCGACAGCCATATTCTTCTCTCAAGATGATCAATTCATCACGGTTGTGGCCTGGAAAAGACATGCCACACAGCAACCTTTGGCATCCTCGGTCTGTCTCTGAAGATACTTTTATAAGCACCGAATTTTGATGTGAATTTAGGAGCGCAATGATATGAGAAACACAACGAAGTGGTTCCAAGGTGCAGTGAGTGCCGGGATAGTGGTAGTTTTGGTCGTCGGTGTGTTGTTCACCTTGTGGCGTCGACCTGTATCGTCGCCAACGGGGCAAGAGAACCCGACGCCGGCCGCACAAGTCCAGGCGCCAGAACAAATCGCCGGTGCGCCGCCAACCCTCACCCCGCACATTGTCGTCGTCTCGCCCCTGCCTTCGCCGCCGCCCTTTCCAACGCCGCTTCCAACGCCCGTGGTGACGCGCATGCCGGTCGCCGCGCCGCCGTTCGTCGCTGTCCCCGCTGGAGAAGCCAACCGGCCCTACACAATCTTTTTTCGAGACGGTAACCTCATCAAAACTATCGACACTGTCGATAGCGCCGAAAAAAGCATCGTTGATATTCGTGCTAAAACGTCGTTGTTCTTGGGGAGCCGGGAATCCTCGGCAGGGCTGTGGGGAGCGATCTCGCCTGACGGGCAGCGGTTGGCGCTGGTCCTGACCGACTTCGCGACGGCTGACGAGGCCCGCCAGACTATCCATGCCGGTCCTGCCAAAGGACAGCAATTCCGCATCTATCTGCTCGATTTGACTACGGGTGAGCTGCGCCTGTTGGTGGAAAACGCCAGGCGGCCGGTGTGGTCGCCCGATGGTGGACGGCTTGCCTTCCAGAATACCAAGACGTGGGGGCTTGGGGTGGTCGACCTGGCGACGGGCGCCGCTGAAGAGATCTTCTCGGTCGAAGCGGGGTCTGAGCATCAGGCGGACTGGTTCACCTGGTCGCCTGACGGCAAGAGGATGGCAGTGGTCAAAACTTGGGGAGGAATTGCGAACTCAGGTGGCATTTGGATCGTCGAGGTTGAAAAAGGAGCTGAAGCACGTCAAATCGTCGATATGGGGATGAACGCCGTATTGCTTGAATGGTCACCGGATGGCGCCGAAATACTGTTTCTATCGGATCGAGGAGACCGGTCGACACCCGAACGCCCAACCAATATTTGGTCTGTAAATGTCGAAACAGGAGCTGAACAGCAGTTAACCAAAGACATTTCAGCTAGCGCAGGTGTCCCGGTTTGGTCACCGGATAGCAAGTGGATCGCTTTTGCTGGAACAAATATGCTTGAAGCCAAAGAATATTACCAGTATGACCTATGGTTATTGTCTAGCAACGGCAACATGTTGATCAGATTGACCGATGATCCCATAACCGATCTCAATCCGACTTGGACTCCCAGCGGTGCAGGATTGGTATTCAACAAAGAGGAGCAGGGTCTTTGGGAATTGGATTTAATCAGTGGCGCAACAAAGCAACTTGTTCCAAAGATTACCAGTTATTGGTTCCTACACTGAATTCAAGGTGGAATCTACATGGTCTTGTACAGACTTCTGTGGTTTCATCCTGAAAACAGCATAGAGTGAATCTTCTGGTGGTTTTAATGACGGCCCTAAAAAGACGGAGCAACTGAGAAAGCATTGATTAAGGAGGACACCAATGAATATCACCAAACTCCAGGTTCAACAAGTGCGTTTCACTCGCTTGTCATCGATGCTTGTCGCTGTAATCGTGGCCTTGATGATTGAAACGGCACAAAGTGCCCATCAAGTGTCCCGCCCTATTCAGGAAACTGGTGGCATCATCAACCAGCTTTACTTGTATGGAAGGGAATATTAAGGAAATCTACATCGGGGTGTAGATTTCCCCTACATCACTGGTACGGCTGTGAATGCAATTGCAGACGGAACGGTCGTCGCATTAAGAGAGTATATCCCCGACAATACCAATCCTACAGCTAGCGAGTTTGGCAACTATGTCATGATTCGGCATAGCCAGACTCACTTGGATCGTAAAGTGGGACAACTCGCTTATGTCTATTCTATCTATGCACATCTCAAAAAGGACAGCGTAGCCTACCCAGTAGGGGCATTCGTTCCGGCAAACGTTCAAATCGCCGAGGTGAACGAGACAGGCAATGTAGACGGACAGCATCTCCATCTCCAGATCGACCTCTCCACGGATAGGGATAAAAACGACCCTCAAGAATGGACATGGTCACAGAGTTCTTCACGCAATCCAGAAGTTTGGCTTCAGCCCTCAATTACAACGGCACTCAAACTGCCACGATGATGGGGAAAGTTACCGACGCCGGCGGTAATCCAGTATCAGGCCTTCTAATAACAGGCGCACAGAAACCGTCAGCGGCAGGGGGAGCTAACTTTACCTCTGCGCAAACATACAGTTATGACTGGACAAATCCGGACGACTACTATGTAGAAAATTTCGCTACCACCGACATTGCACCAGGTAATTACTGCTTGGAGGCTAATGGTTCAATCTACGCGAACCTTGGATGTCATGATTTTGTGGCCGGCCGCACAACGTATGTGGGTCTATATCCAGCTTATTTACCTGATCTACGCAACGAACAGAATGGGTGGATTTCCCACATAACAATAGTCAATAACAGTGGCACGTCATATGCCCAAGTGGTTACTACCTACTTTTTCTCGGTTGGTGATCCTGCGGCTCAACGGGTAGACAACATTGCGCCGCACGCAGGCATAACATTTGATACGCCATACAACGGAGCGGCACTAATTGTAGGTAGTCAAGATTTGTCGGTTGTCGTCGTTCATGAGCGTAGCAATCCCTACTATGTCACCGACACCTATGCAGGAGTAACCAGCCCCGCCACCGATGTGCTTGTTCCACTCGTTCATCGGGCAAACAGCGGTTGGAATAGCGATCTATTCATCCAGAATACGGGCAATGCCCACACCCTCGTTTCTTTGGAGTTTCTCCCAAGAACAGGCTCCTATTGCAACCCATGTGCGCTCAATAACTTTGTATTGGTTGGTTCTCATGGGCGCGAACAGGTTTCCATCGGTGGATTAACAAATCTCAGCTACCCGTTCGTGGGGTCGGTGCGCGTCACCGCCGATCAACCATTGGCCATCGCCTCTACGCAGTTCAACGGCAATAGCCAGTTGATGGAAACGAACAACAGCCAGCCGCCAGCCACGGAAGTCTATGCACCGCTGATTCAGAATAACAATTCGGGTTGGTTATCTGGAGTAACGTTGAGTAAGATATGGCCTTATGGGATATTCAACTTGTACTACTATCGGCACAATGATGGCTACCTGTGTTACTGGCAGACTGGACAGACGGCCACTCCTTACGTCGCTTATGCTGCCATCCCGACGCCGATTCCTTCGGGGCCTAATCCATGCTCATCGAAGACCCCTTCAGGAATCTTCCAGACTGGCAGCGCTATGGTCGGCAACGTCAACCAGCTTCAGGGAACAACCAATGCCACCACCTATGCCGCGATCAGCAGTCGAGGAACTACGGTGATTGTCCCCAAGTTCCGTCGAGACGCTGGCTGGATGGATGGTTTTGTGATCGCAAATCCAGGTTCCGCCACCGCAAACATTGAGGTCCGCCTCTATCCTGCGAATGGCAGCAATCCCATTACACTGCCTGGTGTCAGCCCGCTGTATGCGAAGCGCAGCGTCACGATCTTCAGCCAGGGAACCATCCCTCTATATTTTAACGGCTCTGCTGTGGTGACATCGGATCAACCCATTGCCGTCAGCGCCAACAGCTACAAGCCAGGCAGCGGCGATACGATTGGCAGCTATCCAGCAATCCATCGCTAGGTAGCCGCCATTTCGCAGCACAGGCTGCCTGTGATCTGTCCATCACATATCAAACGTTATCCGGCAGGTGACTTTCACTTGCCGGATAACCTTTCGCTGCACAACAAGCTTTATTCCGACCTACTACCACCAACGCAATCTGCGCTGCCCGCCAGCGTGAGCGTCCGCAGGCTGCGGACGGCGCCGTCCGCGATCCGGGAGTCGAGACTAAACATTTGCTCTGATCAACGGGGGCAAGCGATCATTGTAGATTGCGGCCATTCGCTTCTACAATAGCAGCATGTGTTAATTCGCACTGATTGATAGAGGAGCGTTTCATGGAGAAGACCAAAGCATCCACTTCTGCACGTGCGCAGACGTTGTCTGCCGTTGTCACGCTGGCGGTCACCGCCGGCGTTGGCTATCTCGTCTATCGCAACGGCGAGACATGGCTGCGCTCCTCGCTGCTCTATCTGTCGCGCATGAAGCTGGCGCGGCGGATGGTGACGCGCTTTCCGCCGGCGTGGGCCGTGGCCAGCCGCTTTGTCGCCGGCGAGTCCGTGGACGAAGCGATTGCCGCCGCGCGCCAACTCAACGCCAAAGGGATGCTGGTCACGCTGGACTATCTGGGCGAAAGCATCACGGCGGCCACCGAGGCCAGTGCGGCGCGCGACCAGATTCTTTACCTGCTGCAGCGCATCCATGCCAGCGGTGTAGACGCCTACGTCTCGGTCAAGCTCAGCCAGCTTGGGCTGACGATCGACGAGAATCTGGCGATCGGCAATCTGCGCGCGCTGCTGACAGAGGCCAAGGCGCTGGGGCTGCGCGTCCGCATCGACATGGAGGAGAGCGCGCTGGTCGACAGGACGCTCGACATCTATCGCCGGCTGCGCTTTGGCGAAGGCTTCGAGAACGTCGGCGTCGTGATCCAGTCCAGCCTCTATCGCAGCGAGGCGGATGTGCGCAAGCTGGTGGAGGAAGGCGCGTGGGTGCGGCTGGTCAAAGGCGCGTACAAAGAACCGCCTGATCTCGCCTATCCGCAGAAAGCCGGCGTCGATGCGGCGTTCGTGCGCCTGGCGGAGCTGCTGCTGGCGCCGGAGGCAGGCGCCCGCGGCGTCTATTTGGCAGTCGCCACCCACGACGACGCCATGATCGCCGCGGTGCAACGCTATGCTGCCGCGCACAATCTCGCCAGGGATGCGTTCGAATTCCAGATGCTTTATGGCATCCGCCGCGAGTGGCAGGAACAGTTGGTGGCGCAGGGTTATCGGGTGCGCATCTACGTCCCTTACGGGACAGCGTGGTATCCGTACTTCATGCGCCGCCTGGCTGAGCGCCCCGCCAATCTGTGGTTTTTTGTAAGCAATTTCTTCCGGGCGTAAATGCCAGCATTCAGCAAGGGTAAACGACGAGAATTTTTACAATACTCAGGCTGTTGCACGTCATGGTGCGCTTACGGTGCACTGCATCAGAAGACCCACCTGCCAACGGCAGTGCTTGCTAATCTTGCTGAGGAGGCGTCCACTTACACACACGAAGATGTATGGGACGAAATCGCTCGCCGCGAGGCAGCAGGTGAACTATCGGATTAGGTATTCGCATGACGCTAAGCACCCTTTACCCCAACTGCCTGGTCGATATCGCCAGCGCGCCAAACGAGCCATCGAGTCGCTTGCTAGAAACCCTCGGCCTGTTGGCTCTGAGAAATTACGTGACTTGCCCAATGTATTTCGCGTGTGGCTCAATGGCTGGCGAATCATCTATCAGATAAATGACGAAGATGGAATTCTGTTGATCGTCGGCATTCGTTACAAAACAGGCCCAGAGACATACGAGAATTTAGAACTCGAGTAAAGCAAGGGATTTGAATGCAGGTGAGATCTGAGCCAGATACGCCTCCAGTTCCGCTTCGGCGCGTTCGGCGTAGGTGGCATAGCGCGCACGTTTGTTGCGCACCGCTGCGTCCAGTTCGGGCAGCAAGCCCATCGCCGCTTTCATGGGCTGAAAGGTAGCCGGTTCGGCGTGGGTGATGTAGTGCAGCAGCGCGCCCATCATCGTGGTGCGCGGCAGTTCGAGCAAGGATTCCCCGCGCAGCCGGCGCACGCTGTTGATGCCGGCAATCAGCCCGCCCATTGTGCTGCCGACGTAGCCTTCCGTGCCTGTGATCTGACCCGCAAAGAAGAGGTCATCGCGCACCTGGCATTGCAGCGTCGGGCGCAGCAACGTTGGGCTGTTGATAAAGGTATTGCGGTGCATCTGCCCCAACCGCTCGAACTCGGCGTGCTCCAGCCCTGGGATCAGCCGGAGCACCTGCTCCTGTGCACCCCATTTGATGTTGGTTTGAAAACCGACCAGGTTGTAGAGCGTGCCCGCGACATTATCCTGACGAAGCTGCACGACAGCATAGGGACGGCGCCCCGTGCGCGGGTCGCGCAGCCCCACCGGGCGCATCGGCCCAAAGGCCAGTGATTTTTCCCCGCGCGCGGCCAGCGCCTCGATCGGCATACAGCCCTCAAAATAGCGCTCCAACTCCTTGTCCGCGCCCTTTAGCTCGATCTTCGGCGCGTCGAGCACCGCCTGCACAAAGCGCATATACTCCGCTTGATCGAGCGGGCAATTGATATAATCACCCTCATCGCCGCCCAGCTCACTTTCGCGGTCGTAGCGGCTCTGGCGAAAGGCAATCTGCATATCGATGCTGTCGGCCAGGACGATCGGCGCCATCGCATCGTAGAAATAGAAATGCTGCCGGCCGGTGAGTTCCTGGATGCGCGCGGCCAAGGCACTGCTGGTCAGCGGGCCGGTGGCAAGGATAGTCGGCCCATTGGGAATCGCCGTCATCTCGTCGCGATGGACGGTGATGTTGGGATGGCCCTGAATCAACGTCGTGATCTCTTCGGAAAACTCCTCGCGGCTGACGGCCAGAGCAGCGCCCGCGGGCAGTGCGTGCTTGTACGCCGTGCGGATGACCATGCTGCCCATGCGTAATAGTTCGCGCTTGAGGATGCCCAGCGCCCGGTCGGGCAGCGTCGACCCCATCGAGTTGCTGCACACCAACTCTGCCAGCCGGTCGGTGACATGCGCGTCCGTGCCGCGCCCCGGTCGCATTTCCACCAGATCAACGTGGACGCCGCGGTTGGCGATCTGCCAGGCGGCCTCGCTGCCAGCCAGCCCGCCCCCGACGATCGTAATGGACTCCGTCATGACTCTCCTCAGCATCCGTGCCTGCGCGAGCGCGCTTGCGCCCATAACTATCCTTTTGCAAGAGAGGTAGGATACAATGGCCGCAGTGCAGAAACCAAAATCAGAGAGCGACCACGTCAAGGAGCAATTGATGAGCAGCGCCAGGCGCCTTCTTCACGAGCTGGATTTACCTGTCGACGACCGCTACGATCTGCCGGCCTCGACGCAGCGCTTCCCCGATGGCGCGCACCATCGCATTGAGATTCCCAGCGTTGAGGGGCCGGTCGCGCTGGCGGCAGTCATCGCGGCGGCGCAACAATACGGCGTCACCATTCACCGCGCCTCGCAGGGCAGCGGCATGATGCTGCTGACCGACGCCGAACTGCGCGAGATGGCGCGTCTCGCCCGTTCAGGTGCAGCTTGCCTGGCGTCTCCCGTGGGGGCAGAGGGGTTGGGGGTTCCGCAATTGTGACTACTTGGGAATATGTTCCACTCGCAGAGTATACGCCGCCTACGCCGTCGGTGAAGGCGATCTCGGAGAATTGGTTTGCAGAAGTGCGCAGGCGTTTTGGCGCTGGAAAAGCACAGGCGGAGCCTTTCGAGGAGCGAGAATCGCTAAAAGCATTGCCGGCCTGGCAACTTCAGCGCATCGCGCCGGCGCCCGCGTGGCGCGAGGCCGCGCGAGCGCTCGACGTCAGGCTGGAGCATTGGTTGGCAGATCGCCAATCACAACATGCACCGCTGCTTTTCATTGGGACGCCTTACAGCGGACATGTTGAGATTCTGCAACTGTGGGCTGAGCTTCACGAGTGGCGGGTGATCAAGCCACCCACGGCCGAGGAAGTGTTCGCCGGCGATCTTTCCTGGGCGTCAGATCAGATCGTCGATGATCAGCCCTGGGTGTTTCCACACCTCGAGCGGACTTATCTCCGCCACACCGAGGGCTTGGGTCTCATCCGGCGTTTCTTCGACCAGATGTACGCAGGCAACCTTGGACGCGGTCTCATCGGTTGCGACAGTTGGAGCTGGACGTTTCTGCGCAGGTTCTGGCCGGAGCCTCTATCCAACACGCTTGCTTTGCGCGCCTTTGACGAAAAACGACTCTCCTACTATCTTCAGGCGCTGGCAAGCGGCGGAGAGGATCAGGATCTTCTCTTTCGTCAATCCGACAATGGCAAATATGTGTTTTCGCCGCCAGAGGATGTCGCCGTCAACGGCTCCGTCCACCACAGCGATTATATCCAGCGGCTCGCTGTGCACAGCCGCGGCATCCTGGGGATTGCCTGGACGATCTGGCGCAATAGTTTGCGTATCGAGCCGGACGAGGAAATTGCCGAAGAAGCGCAGGCCGAGGCAGTCGAGCTGCCGGGAAAAACAGTCTGGGTTGCCCCGTGGAGCCAGATCAAACATCCGGTCATGCCGCCAGGCGCCACCCGTCATCAGGCGATTGTCCTGCACGCACTGCTGCTGCACAATGGCCTTGCCGGGGAACAGCTTGCTCAGGTGACGCCGTTGACAGCCGACGAGGTGACCGGAACGATCTACCTGCTGCAACAGGCCAAAGTGCTGGCGGAGTCCGCTGGATTTTGGCGGGTGACGGCGCAGGGCTATCCGATTGCGCGCCAATTCCTGGTGGACAACGGCTATCCCGTCGACGAATTTTAGGAGCAACCCGATGAACGGTGCAAACAGCATCACAGACATTCTGGCGCTCAACCAGGACAACTTGATTGCCATCGCCTTGATTCTGGTCGGCGCCTGGCTGTTGATCGCCGCCAATCAGCGCATCTTCCCCTGGCTGGCGAGCCGGGTGCCCAACCAGCACCGCAATTTCTTTCTGGCGGGCGAGCCAGTGTTGCGTCTGCTGATCATCCTGGTTTCCGTGGTGTTAATTGTCACGCGCATTATCGATCCCACGTTTGAAAACCTGGTGGTGCTCCTGAGTGCAACCGGCCTTGCCTTGGGATTTGCCTTCAAGGATTACATCAGCAGTCTCCTCGCGGGCGTGGTGACGCTCTATGAATTGCCTTATCGTCCTGGCGACTGGATCACCGTCAACGGCGCGTACGGCAAGGTGCGCTCGATCGGGACGCGTGCGGCGGAAATCGTCACGCTGGACGACACCGTCGTGGTGATTCCACATCTAAAGCTGTGGGATCAGCTCATTCACAACGGCAATGATGGCAGCCGCAACCTCATGTGCATCGCTGATTTCTATCTCCATCCCGATCACGACGCCGCACGCGTCAAGCAGGCGTTGTATGATGTGGCGCTGACGAGCGCCTTTCTCCAGATAACTCAGCCGATCTTTGTGATCGTGCAGGAGAAACCGTGGGCTACCCATTATCGGCTCAAGGCTTACCCGATCGAGCCGGATCAGCAACTCCATTTCGTTACGGATCTGACCGTGCGTGGGAAGGCGAAGCTTGCCAGTCTGGGTGTCCGATTTGCCCAGCTTCCGGCTTTTCCCGAGCAGATGGAATAACACGCAAAGCAAAGACAAAAGGAGATCTGGCAAAGCGTGGCAAATCGCTGCGGCCTAGGCAAAGGGGCCAATGAAAAATGACGACAATCGCTTTGAGTTCAGGATACTACCCGCTATGAACACCATCAGGGATCTCCCCACGCGCTGGGCGGGTGAATTGGCGCTTGCCGGCGGACTGCTCTGGATCGCTTACGCCATTTTGGCAATGTTGCAGCCGTTGGGCCGCGGCGCCACGTTTACCAATGATTTGGGTCAGACGCTGGTGACCAACCCTCATGCCTTTCGTCTTACCGGCGCCGCCTGTGGCGGCGCGCTGGCGCTGTTGGGGCTGGCAGTCGTGGGGGCAGCTGCGCGCTATGAGCTGCCCACCAGCGAACCCAAGCCCTTTGGCGTCTCCGTACCCAGCCGCTTTGGTGTGCCAATGGGGTGGGTGGGCGCGCTCGCGGGCGTGGCGACGGCGGCCACGGCATTGCTCTTGCTCGTGTTGCCCACTGCCGCCATGCAACTCTTTGGCGCGGTGCTTGTAGCGTTGAGCGCGATGCTGGTTGCCATCGAGGCCAATGGCAGTGACCACGCCTACCCGATCGCGACGCCGCTCTTTGTGGTCGGTGCACTGGGAATGCTAAGTTTGGTGGCGCAGGCGTTGCTGCCGCTGACAACATGGATGCTCCCCGTCTATGCGGCGCTGGTGATGGCGGTGTATGGCTTGGCGTGGGTGCGCTTTGGCAATTTTCTCAGCAATCACCGTCAATCAGGCAAGGAAGGATGATCTGCCAAGTTTGGTAGGTGTTTCATGCCGGAGTATACTGCCTTGCACGCCTAGAACGCCGATGTCTTGTGCGTTCTACATTTCCATTTCATCCATCACGCAAAAAAGGATCGCATGAGCGACGGCTATTATCGGTTCCCCACCATTCACCAAGACACAATTGTTTTTGTCTCCGAAGATGATCTCTGGAGCCTTTCCCGCCACGGTGGCGTGGCGCGCCGGCTAACGAGCAATCTGGGTCAGGTCAACTATCCGGCGCTGTCACCGGATGGGGCCTGGCTCGCGTTTGTTGGGCGCGAAGAAGGCATGCCGGAAGTTTACCTGATGTCAGCGGCTGGCGGCAGTGCGCGGCGTATGACCTATCTGAATCACACCTGCCAGGTATTGGGATGGACGCCAGACGCGCAGCAGATTCTTTTTTCGACCAATTACGGCCATTTTCATCCACAAGAGTACGCGCTCTACACCGTCGCCATCGACGCCGATGCCGGCCAGGTGACGCCAGCGCCGGTCGGGCCCGCGCGTTCGATTGCGTTTGGCCCTGCTGGCGGCGTTGTGATCGGTCGCAACACAGGCGACCCGGCGCGCTGGAAGCGCTACCGCGGGGGCACGGCCGGCCATCTCTGGATCGATCGCGCGGGCAACGGCGAGTTTGAGCGATTCTTGCCCAACATGCGCGGCAATCTGGCCTCTCCCATGTGGCTGCCCGACGCTGACCGCGGGCGGATTTACTTCATCAGCGACCATGAGGGCATCGGCAACCTCTACAGTGTGACGCCCGCGGGCGACGACCTGCGCCGCCACACCGATCACGACGATTTCTACGCGCGCAATCCCAGCACCGATGGCGCCCGGATCGTCTACCATCTCGGCGCTGATATTTATGTCTATGAACCGACCACCGGCATAGCAGAGAAAGTGGCAGTCACCTATCACAGCCCGCGCGTACAACGCAACCGCAAATTTTCGCCCGCCATCAGCTACCTGGACAGCGCGCGCCTCAACCCGACCGGAGACGCGCTGGCCGTCACTACGCGCGGGAAAGCATTCACTTTTTTCAACCACGAAGGCCCGGTCATGCAGATCGGCCAGCGCGACGGCGTGCGCTATCGCCTGCCGGACTTCCTGAACGACGACCAATATCTCGTCATGGTGGACGACGCCAACGGCGAGGAGGAGTTGGTCATTTTCTCGGCCGATTTGGCAGAAGCGCCGCGCCGGCTGAGTGGGCTGGATATTGGACGACCGGTTGCATTGAAGGCGTCTCCAACCGAGGACAAGGTCGCCCTGAGCAACCATCGCCAGGAATTGCTGATCATCGACCTCAAAAGCGGGGAGGTAACGCGCGTCGATCGCAGCGAGTGGCGTCCAATCGCCGGGATAGACTGGTCGCCCGACGGTCGTTGGCTGGCCTATGGCTTTGGTGTAAATCTCAATGCCACCGAGATTCGGCTCTACCATCTGCTCGACCCCGCTGCGGTGGATGAGACGTCCGCTACGCCTTTGACGCACCCCAACCCGGTCACCGTGACGCGTCCGATCCTGCACGATGTGGCGCCCTCTTTCGACCCGGACGGCAACTACCTCTACTTTCTCAGCTACCGGGAATTTAACCCGGTCTACGACAACCTGCACCTTGATCTCAGCTTTCCGTGGGGGATGCGCCCTTATCTGTTGTTGCTGCGCGACGACCTGCCCAATCCTTTTCTGCCGCGCCCCGACGGCGGCGATGACGCTGCGGAGCATGACCATGAGGAGGAGGAAAACGAGGACGAAGATCACGAAGCCGAAGAGGATGATGACAGCGGCGAAGAGGGTGACGAAAACGACCATGACGAGGATGATGCGCTAGGCGAGCTCGAGGGTGAGATCAGCGGTCAGAATTATTCGTCGCGCCAGAGGAACGAATTGCCCCCCGAAGCGCCGCTCGACGCGTTGCGCAAAGCGACGCACAGCAGCGCCGGCCCGCACGCGGGCAAGGAGCACGATCTCAAGCAGGAAAAAGAAAAGCGCAAGACGCGGCAGTTGGTCATCGACCTCGATGGCATCGAGCGCCGTGTGCTTGCTTTCCCAACACCCGACAGCCGCTACGGCCAGATCATCGGCGCGCCCGGACGCGCCATCTTCACCTCCTACGCACTGCACGGCGCGCTGGATGGCGATGAAGATTGGGATGACGAAGGCGAGGAGGGCGGCTCGCTGCGCGCCTGGGTGTTCAAGGAGTACAAAAGCGAGACCATGGCCGAAAATGTCACTGCCTTTGAACTCTCGCGCAACCGCAAAAAATTGCTCTACTTCAGCGGAAAACGGTTGCGCGTGATTTCGGCGACGGAGAAGGCGCCCAGCGACAGTGGCCCCGGCCGGCGCAGCGGCTGGATCGATCTCTTCCGCATCAAGGTGTCGGTGGCGCCGCCTAGCGAGTGGGAACAGATGTATCGAGAGGCGTGGCGCCTGCAACGCGACCACTTCTGGACCGAGGACATGGCGGAAGTGGATTGGCACGCGGTCTACGCTCGCTATCGGCCGTTGATCGACCGCGTCAGCTCGCGCAGCGAATTCAGCGATCTGGTCTGGGAAATGCAGGGTGAGCTGGGCACCAGCCATGCTTACGAATTTGGCGGCGACTATCGCGCTTCCCCCCATTACAGCCAGGGCGTGCTTGGCGCGGAATTTGTGTGGGATGCGGCGGCCGGCGGTTATCGCATCGAGAATATCGTCGAAGGCGACCCGTGGAACCCAGCCGCAACTTCGCCGTTGGCAGCCCCGGGCGTCGATGTGCGCGCAGGCGATATTTTGCTGGCCGTCAATGGTCAGCGGCTGGATGAAGCGACCTCGCCGGCGCAACTGTTGGTCAACCAGGCAGGGCAAGAGGTATTGCTGACATTGGCGCCGCGCCCCGCGCCGCCGCAAGATGGCGCGTCAGCGCCCGCGGCCGTGGCTAGTGACGCAGAGGCGGCTAGTGACGCAGAGGCGGCTAGTGACGCAGAGGTGGCTAGTGGCGCAGAAATAGATAGTAACGCCCCAGTGGCTGCGCGGTTGGAAGACCAGGTGGCCACGTCTGAGGAAGACGCGCCGTCCAAACCAGAGTGGCGCGCCGTCGTCGTCAAGACCATCCACAGCGACGACGACGCGCGCTACCGCGCCTGGGTGGAAGCCAAACGCCGCCGCGTCCACGCTGCCACCGAGGGACGCATCGGCTACGTACACATCCCTGACATGGGGTCGCATGGGTATGCCGAGTTCCATCGCGGTTTCCTGGCCGAGGTAATGCGCGACGGACTGATCGTGGATGTACGCTACAACAGCGGCGGTCACGTCAGCCAACTGCTGCTGGAGAAATTGGCGCGCCGGCGCATCGGGTACGACGCGTCCCGCTGGGGTGGCGTTGCTCCCTATCCTGCGGATTCAGTGGCGGGGCCGCGCGTCGCCATTACCAACGAATTGGCGGGGAGCGATGGAGATATCTTCTGTCACAGCTTCAAGCTTCTCGGTCTGGGCCCGCTGATCGGCAAGCGCACGTGGGGCGGCGTGATCGGCATCTCACCGCGCCATCCGCTGGTCGACGGCACGATCACGACGCAGCCGGAGTACAGCTTCTGGTTCCAGGATGTAGGATGGATGGTCGAGAACTACGGCACGGATCCCGACATCGAGGTGGATGTAACTCCGCAAGATCACGTGGCCGGTCGTGACCCGCAGCTGGAGCAGGCAATCGCCGAAGCGCTGCGGCTCCTGGCCGAACAGCCCATTATCAAACCAGATCGCAGCACGCGGCCCAGCCGGGCGCTGCCGCGCTTGCCTGGCCGCCAGCAAAACTGAACGGGCGAATTGTCGCGTTCACAGCATCGTGCGTCGTACTGCTCAGCCAGTGTGCGGACGATTGGCATGAAACGGCCAGTGCGACGTCCGATGCAACGTATTGAAACACACCCAAATTCGTCTACAGTTTGCAAAACCTCCAAATGATCTCTATAATGATTGCAATTCAAGTTTGTTTGAATCCATATGCGAAAGTAAAAAGAATCACCTTGTTGATTCTAGGCCGGATAACGGCTGATTTGCCTAGCTCCCAGTGTATGCTTTCCCTGACTCGCTAGGGTTCGCAGAATAAGTGTTTCAGTTCCGTCCAAAGTTAATACGTATCTAGCAAAAGGAGAATCTGTATGCGCAACAAGCGACTGATCTTGTTGTCCTTGCTGGTAATCGGCGTTCTGGTGTTAGCAGCCTGTGGCGGCGGACAGCCGACGGCAGCCCCTGCTGAACCAGCCGCGCCAGCCGCTGAAGAAGCCACCCCCACCGCAGCCGCAGAAGCGCCAGCCGTTGAAGAAGCCACCCCCACCACAGCCGCCGCAGAAGCACCTGCTGAGGAAGCCGCGCCGGCCGCAGATACAGGCGCGGTGCTGACGATCTGGGCTGACGGCGAACGCGCGCCCATCCTAGAGAAACTTGGCGACGAGTTCACCGCACAGACTGGCGTCAAGCTGGCGGTGGTGCAGAAAGCCATCGGCGATATCCGCAACGACTTCAAAATTGCAGCGCCGGCGGGTAGCGGCCCAGATATCATCCTGGGCGCTCACGACTGGCTCGGCGAGTTGAATGGCAGTGGCCTGCTTGCCCCGGTTGACCTTGGCCCCAACGCCGCCAATTTTGCCCCGAATGCCGTGCAGGCTTACACCTACACAGACGGCAAACTTTATGGGATGCCGCAGGCAACTGAGAATATCGCCTTTTACTACAACACGGATCTGGTGCCGACGCCGCCAACCACCTTTGACGAAGTCAAAGCCATGTCCCAGGAGATCAAGGATGCCGGCAACAAGTATGGCTTCCTGACGCAGACCATCGGCGATCCCTATCACTTCTATCCCATTCAGACGGCATTTGGCGGCTATATCTTCGGCCAGAACGCCGATGGCAGCTATAACGCCGAGGATCTGGGGCTGAACAGCGAAGGCAGCGTCGCCGCCCTGGAGTGGCTCAACAGCATGTATGAAGACGGCCTGCTCGATCGCAACGGCAACATCGACGGCGACCTGATGCTGTCCGCCTTCCAAAATGGCGACGCCGCCATGATGATCTCCGGCCCGTGGGCGCTGAACGGCATCCGCGAGGCGGGCGTGCCCTATGCCATCACCAACATTCCGACGGGCACTCAGCCGGGCGCACCGTTCCTGGGCGTCCAGGGCTTCATGATCAACGCCTTCAGCAAGAACCAACTGCTGGCTCAGACCTTCCTGCAACAGTTCGTGGCGACCGATGCCACGATGCAGGCCTTCTTTGATGAGGATCCGCGTGCTTCTGCCTGGATTCCTGTGTCTGAAAAGATCGAAGATCCGGACTTGAAGGCGATTGCCGAGGCAGGAAATGTTGCCCAGCCCATGCCCAACATCCCCGCGATGAATTCGGTGTGGGGCGGTCAAGGAGATGCGATCACACTGGTCAGCACCGGCAAACTGACGCCACAAGAAGCCGCCGACCAGGCGCAGGCCCAGGTCTCAACGGCCATTGCAGGCCAATAACCACCCATGTCTGCTGCAACGCAGAAGGTCTCCGGGGGCGCGCAGGCGCCCCCGGATGCTGGGTCTCACAGTATCCTTTCTCTGATCCTGCGCATCCTGGCCCTGGCGCTGATCGACGGCATCACCATCTGGCTGGTCTATCAGATGGTTTTCGATGGCTACTGGCCGTTGGCGGCAGTTCTTGCATTGGTAACAATCTGGGTCAACGTTGTCTTTCTGAGCGGACGTTTTTATCCACTTCGTTATGTCGCCCCGGGTCTCTCTCTCCTCGCCATTATGGTGCTGTACCCCATTTTGTTTACTGTCTATGTCTCCTTTACCAATTACGGCACCGGCCACCTCGTCACCCAACAGCTGGCCATCGAACAGATCGAATCTCAAACGTTTCTCCCACCCGACGCCACCCTCTACAACTGGACTGCCTTCAAAAACCCCGCGGGAGACTTTATGTTGTGGATGGTCAATCCCAATGATCCTGCTGACGTCTTTACAGTGACGCCGGGAACCGAGCCTGCACCGCGCAGTGGTGAGCCGCCTGCCGAGATCGATGGTTACCAGCAGATTCCCAGCAACCAACTGTTTGGCGCGCTTGGCGCGCTTTCTTCGCTGACCTTTGGCGTCAAGCCCGACAATGCTTTCCAAGTCAGCCAGAGTGTCTTGGGTCAGGCAGCGCAGTACGAGCAGTTGTTTGTGTACGATGCAGCCCAAGATGTCATGATCGACCAGCAGACGGGCGAAGTCTTTAAAAGTATAGAGGGCACGTTTACGTCGGCTGCGGGGCAAAAGCTGAGCCCTGGCTTTGCGGCGACGGTCGGCGCGCGGAACTATCGCGCCTTGTTCACTGATCCAGCCCTGCGCTCCACCTTTGTGCAGGTCTTCCTCTGGACTGTGATCTTTGCGATCATGTCGGTCTTGCTGACGTTTATCTTGGGCATGTTCCTGGCCATCGTCTTCGACGTGCCGGAGATGCCGTTGCGCGCGCCGCTGCGATCTCTGCTGCTGATCCCCTACACCATCCCGGCGTTCGTGGCAGTGCCTGTGTGGGTGGGTCTCCTCAACCCACAGTTTGGCATCATCTCGCAGATGATCGGCATGATCACCGGCGGCTGGGTGCCCCCCTGGTTTAGCGACCCTTTCTGGTCGAAGATTGGCATCCTGGCAATTCAGACCTGGTTAGGCTTTCCCTATATGTTTGTGGTGGTGACAGGCGCCTTGCAGACGCTGCCCCATGACATCTACGAAGCAGCTGATCTGGATGGCGCCAGTGCCTGGGATAAGTTCCAGGCGCTCACGTTTCCGCTGCTGCTGGTCACTGTCGGCCCCCTGTTAGTAGCTTCCTTTGCTTTCAATTTCAACAATTTCGTCGTGATCGATCTCTACAATCGTGGCGGGCCGCCTATGCCCAACGTACCGACCCCGGTAGGCTACACAGACATCCTGGCGACCTACACCTATCGCATTGCTTTTGGGGCCTCGGGTGTTTCAGATTACGGGTACGCTTCAGCTATCACGATCATGATCTTCCTGATCCTGTTCATCATCACACAATTCCAGTTCCGCTTCACCAACATGCTGGAAGAGAGGGGGCGCAATGTCTAAGGGTCGTTACACCACCTCAGTCGGTTCTATCCAGCGCGGCAAACGCATCGCCCTGCTGCTGCGCATCTTACTGGCGATTGTGATGTTGATCTTTGCCCTCTTCCCGATTCTGTGGATCATTTCGGCGTCGTTCAACCCGACTGGCTCGTTGGTAGGTCAACCGCTGATCCCCCAGAACCCCACTCTGGCCAACTATCAGCGTTTGTTCAACGACCCGGTGAATCCCTACCCACGGTGGTACGTCAACTCGCTCTTCGTAGCGACGACGGTGACGGTGGTTGCTACCGCGATCACTACATTAGCGGCCTATGCTTTTTCACGCTTCAATTTTCGCTCGCGGCGCCCATTGTTGCAGGCTGTCCTCTTGATCCAGGTCTTCCCCAATTTCCTGAACATGGTCGCGCTCTTTCTCATTCTGCAACAGTTTGGCAGCTATATCCCTGCCATCGGGTTGAATACCTATGGCGGCCTCTTTCTAGTTTATCTGGGCGGCACGCTGGGCGCCAACACCTGGTTGACCAAAGGCTACTTTGATTCGATCCCCAGGGATTTAGACGAAGCCGCCACGGTGGATGGCGCTTCGGGCTGGCAGGTTTTCTGGGTCGTGTTGCTGCCGCTGGTGCGTCCCATCCTCGTCGTCGTCGCGCTGCTCACCTTTATCGGCACCTACTCCGAATTTGTGCTGGCGCGCGTGCTGCTGACCGACAAAATGATGTATACATTGGCAGTGGGTCTGAATCAGATGGTGGCAAACCAATTTGCGCAAAGCTGGGGCGTCTTCTCTGCCGGCGCGCTGTTGGCGGCGCTGCCGACGATCATACTCTTCATGTTCTTCCAACGCTATCTCGTCGGCGGTCTGACCACCGGCGCGGTCAAAGGATAAATTCTACGCGTTGATCGCCAATCAAAAAGGGGCGACGCTGCGGTCGCCCCTTTTTGATTGCATCATCGTTACAAAGCAAGGAGGAAACCCGCCATGGATTGGGACACCTTCCGCGAGGAGCGCCGGCGCGCGGGCCGTCCCTTCGTCGTCGCCCACCGCGGCGCCAGATTACTGGAGGCGGAAAACACCGTCCGCGCCTTCCTGCTGGCGCTGGCCCAGGGCGCGGACGCGCTGGAGACCGACCTGCGCTTCACGGCGGACGACCAGCTCGTGCTGTTTCATGACCCGACGCTCGATCGCATGACCGAGGGCGCCGGCCTGGTGCGCGATCACACGTTGGCCCAGATCCAGGCATTGCGCACGCGCCGTCCCGGCGGTGTGCTGGGCGAAGATCGCATCCCAACGCTGGCAGACCTGATCGAAGCCACCGGCGGCGGCGCGCCATTGTTGCTGGAACTCAAAGATCCGCTCTTCTTGCAGGAAAAATACGCGAAAATGCTGGTGGACACGCTGGAGCAGGGCCGCGTTTTGCGGCGGTCGGCGCTGATCTCATTCAACTTCGAGCATGTGCTGGCCGTCCAGCGTATCCGGCCTGACATCCCGATCGGGCATATCACGCTCAAAAATCCATGGCCCAAGCGCGGCGCGCAGCTGCTGGGGCCGCTCTGGCCGCTGATGTACGTGAATCCGCTCTACACGGCGCACGCACACCGCATGGGCAGCATCGTTGCACCGCTCGACCCGACGCCGGAACCGCGCCTGCACCACTACGTCCGCTGGGGCGTGGACGCCGTGCTGGCCGATGATCCAGGTGGTGTGCGCGCACGATTGCACGGCTCCTCAAAACTGAAGTAAACCCGAAAGTCCGCCACCGTTTGGCCTTGCTGCGTGCGTGCGCTATAATCGAGCATATTTTGCACGGCGTAGTCCGTAAGTGGAGTGATACATGTCACCGGAACTAATCAATACTATCGGCACCATCGTCGGCGTGCTCGTCGCCGCCCTGGGCGCTTTTTTGTTTGCGTTTTGGATTGCAATGGGGATCTGGACGTTCAACGACATTCGTTCGCGGACGCGTGATTGGTTAGTGATCACACTGGCGGTCGCACTGGTGTTGATCTTTCCCCTGATCGGCCTCATCCTGTATATGATGATTCGTCCCAAAGCCACGCTTGCCGAAGTCTACGACCGCGCCCTGGAAGAGGAAGCGCTGCTGCGCGAGCTGGAAGAGACAATGACTTGCCATCAATGCGGCGTGCCAGTCAGCGAGACCTGGGTCTATTGTCCCAACTGTCATGGCCAGTTGCAGCATTCCTGCCCAAGTTGCGGCAAGCTGGTGCGGAACGAGTGGGAGATCTGCGTCTTCTGTGGCGGGCCCCAGCCGCGCGCCGCGGCAAGACCCCAACTGAGCACGGTGCAGGCGACGCCATCACTTCAGCCGGTCGTTCCTGCGGTGCAGCCAGGCAGCGCCTCGTTGCGCAATCCATTCCGCCGCGAGACGCCGCCCACACCGCCTTCTGTTCCTCCTTTTAGCGACGAAGTCGACGATGCGTATCGACCGGCGCGTATGCCGGAATAGCAGTGGGGGGAGACAGGGAGATGAGGGGTCGGCAACTGATTTCCAACACCCGAAACTTCTCAATCTTCCTCCCCTCACTCAACTCATTGCAACCACTTCCGCCCCTGTTACCCGCAACAACTCTGCCACGGTCAATCGCAGCATCGTACGGTCGTCGCCGCCGCCGCCGAAAATAACACTGGCCTCTAACGCCTGCACACTTGCATCCACGATCACCGGCAATTGGGTTGCATGGCCAAAAGGCGGCACCCCACCAGCCGGATAGCCAAGCGTCGCCAGCACAACGTCGGCGGGCGCCAGGGTTACGCGCTTCTTGCCGACGCCGAAATGCTCAGCCAGCAAACGCTTGTCGACGCGACGTTCGCCGTGGCTGATCACCACGACCGGCGCTGGCGCGGCAGCGGGTTGCTCCACCAGAAAGAGCAGCGTCTTGATGATCTGGTCAGGCTTTACACCCAATGCCATTGCCGCCGCTGGCACCGTCGGGGTGTGGCCGATGTCGGGCAACAATTCGGCTTGAATGCCGTACTCGTCGAGAAACCGCTGCAGATCAACTGGTGTCCAGTAATTTGACTTCATTGAGTTGACGCCCCTCTGCTGGATAAAATAGAACGCAGGTGGTTGGAGCCGGATTGACACTCTCTTCGCAGCACGCACCCACCCACCTCACCCACCGCTCACTCTTTGACGGCGCCGAGCATGATGCCACGGATAAAGTAGCGTTGCAGGAACGGGTAGACGAGCAGGATCGGGATCATAGCGACAAAGAGCTTGGCTGCGTTGAGCGTGTTGCTGGAGAGCTGGGCGAGCATCTGCGCCTGGCCGCCGTGCAACGCGGGCCGGTCGGCAATCACCAACTGCTGGATATAGGTTTGCAGCGGATAGTTGTCGGGGTTGTTCATGAGGATCAGCCCGTCGAAGAAGGAATTCCAGTGCCCTACGATGCTGAAAAGGGTGATGGTTGCCAGCGCGGGCAGCGAAGTCGGCAGGTAGACGCTCCACAACAACTGCCAGGGGTTGGCGCCGTCAATGCGGGCAGCTTCGTCCAGTTCTTTGGGGATGCTGCGAAAGAAGTTCATCAGGATGATGACGCTCCAGATCGGCACCGCGCCCGGCAGCACCAGCGCCCAGATATTGTCGATCAGCTTGTAGCCGCTGATCGTCAGATACCACGGCACAATGCCCACGTTGAGGATCATGCCAAAGACAAAGAGCCACATGAAAAAATTGCGCCCCGGAAACGCCCGCGTGCTGCGCGACAGCGGAAACGCCGTCAGCACGGTCAAAACGAAGTTGAGCGAGCCGCCCAGCAGCACGCGCAGCACAGAGACGCCAAACGCGCGCCAGAATTTATCGTCGTTGAGAATGTAGCTATAGGAGTTGAGGTTGAATCCCACCGGCCAGAAGCCCACCATGCCTCCGCTGACCGCGGCCTTTTCGCTCAGGGAGATCGCCAACGTGTTGACGAGCGGGAACAGCGTCGACACCCCAGCTGCCAGCAGGAGCGCCGTGATCAGCCAATCGATGATGCGGTCAGTTTTACTGCGCGAAGTAAACATACCGCTCTCCTAAAAAATCCTGTAGTTGGCAAATTTGCTGGCGGCCCAGTAAGAGACGCCGATCAAGATGAGCGCCACGACTGTCTTGAAGAGACCCACCGCTGTGCCTAAGCTGTATTGTCCTTGAATCAAACCGATGCGATAGACATAGGTGTCAATGATGTCACCGCTCGAATAGACGATCGGGCTGTAGAGGTTGAAGATCTGGTCAAATCCGGCGTTGAGCACATTGCCGATGCTCAGACATCCCACCAACACCACCACAGGCGCGATGCCGGGCAGCGAGATCGACCACATCTTCTGAAAACGATTGGCGCCGTCCAGCTCCGCCACCTCATAGAGCGTCGGGTCAATACCCGTCAACGCTGCCAGGTAGACGATCGCCTCGAAACCAAATTCCTTCCAGACATCGCTGAAGATGATGACCCACGGAAAAACATTGGGCTGGCCCAGAAAATAAATCGGGCCGATCCCAAACACGCTCAGCATGTCATTGAACATCCCATCGCGCGCCAGAAGGGTGCGTAGGATGCCCGCCAGGATGACCCAGGAAAGGAAATGGGGCAGGTAGACCATCGTCTGGATCGAGCGCCGAATGCGCAGAAAACGCACTTCGTTGAGCAGCAGCGCAAAGACAACTGCGGTGACAAGCACCACCGCCATCTTCATGGTGGCAATGAAAACCGTGTTGGTAAACACCTGACGCGCATCGCGCAGGCTGAACATGTAGAGAATATTGTCCAGCCCAACCCACGGCGACCCTTGAATGCCAAGCGCGGGGTTGAACTTCTGGAAGGCAATCACCGAGTAGACGAGGGGAACGAAGGTAAAGGCAAAGAGCAGCAGCAGCCCCGGCAGGATCATCAGGTAGTAGGCAAAGCGATCTGTGTCCTTGAACATAGCGATCCTTCTTGGTTGGACTGCCCTTACGCTGCTACCGGGCATGAATTGCGCAGGGTAAACCAAATAGACCACGGATTAGATGGATATAGCGGATTTGCGCGGATTTTTCTGGAGTTTATCCGTGAAAACTTGTCTAATCCGTCTAATCCGTGGTCTAATCCGTGGTCTATTCTCTGATTATTGGTTCATCTTCTCCAGCAGCGCCGCGCCGCCGCTGTTGTTCCATTCCTCGACAAACGCATCAAAGTCATCGAGAGGCTTGGCGCCGGTGATGATCTGCAGGAAGGTCTCCTCCTCCAGCTTTTTCAGCGCCGGCCAGGTCGAATCGACCGCAATGATGCGCGACGCCACCGGGTCGGTGCGCACCTCCTCATAGCCGCCAGCCAATAGCTGGGCGGCATCCAGACGCGCCATGCGCGTCCCCCAGTTGGAGGCGTCGCTGCGCGGCGCGGCAATATCTTGCTGAATCTGGTCAAATTCGAGCTTCATCGCTTCGCTAAACGTCGCCGGATCGCGCGTGCCATCGAGCGCCTCCTGGTACTCCCGCCCCATCCGTTCGACGACATAGGGCTGTTCAATCAGGAACGGGATCGGAAAGAGCAGCGACCAGATCTCATTGAAGTTGGAGTAGTACTGCGGCGCATCGTTCAGGCCATAGCTCAGGTCATTTTGCACGTTGAGAATCTTGAGCGCCACTTCCGGGTGCGCATACCCTTTCCTGACGACAACAAAGCTGTACGTATAGTCGCCCATCGCAAAGGTGTACTTGCCGTTCTTATCCTTGATCATAAACGGCTGCCAGTCGGCATTGGGGTCGTTGCTGACCGCGTCGGCCATCGGCCACCACGGCACCCACCACGGCCCCATCATGATGCCACCCTTGCCGCCCACAATGATCTCGTTGGCTTTGTCGCCGTCCTTGGTGGCAAATTCGGGGTCAATTACGCCATCTTTATACAGCGCGGCGAGGCGAGCCAGCGCCTCCTTTGTCTCCGGCTGCACCGAGCCGTAGATGATCTCGCCAGCGTCATTGCGATAGAAAAGCTCCGGGAAAGCGCCGTACGCATTGAAAATGGCGTCAAAGCCGTGCAAGTTGCTTGGCACCTGTACAGGGTTTAACGTGCCAGTTAAACCAAATGTATTCGCTGCACCGTCGCCGTCCGGGTCTTGTTCCATAAAAGCGCGGGCAATGGCTTCGACGTCGTCCACCGTCTCCGGCCCTTCCAGCCCCAGCTTGTCCAGCCAATCCTGGCGCACCCACGCCATGATCGGTGCGTCGGCCTGTGGCTGGACATTGGGGATGCCCATGACCTTGCCATCGATGGTGGCTGCTGCCAGCGCAACGCCGCCAGTCTGTCGCCAGTTTTCAAGGATGTCGGCGTTGGCGTATTTCTCGACGTAGGGCGTCAAGTCCTCGATCGCGTCAGCTTCAGTCAATTGTTGAAGCTGGATGGGGTCGACGATCATGACATCGGGAATATCACCGCTGGCGATCGAGAGATTCAGCTTGTCGCTATAGCTGTCGCTAGGCGCCACCCACGCAAAAGTGACGTCGACGTTGAGCGTGTCTTCAATGTAGCGCAGCGCGCGATTATCCTCGATCGACTCGCCTTCAGGCATCAGCGACGCATTTTCCTGACCGCCTTTCACCACCACCAGCGTCGCGCGTTCCGGCAGCGGGCTGTAGGCATCGGTCTGGCGCCATGCCTGCCCGGCAATGATCTCCGCAGGCGTCGTAACCGCGGCGGGCTGGGCCGCTTGTTCCGCGGCTGGGGTCGGCTGCACTGGGCCCGAGCAGGCTGACAGCACAAGCGCTGCCAGTGTGACAAGCACAACCAGCTTTAGCAAAGCACTTTTCCTCATTGGATCCTCCTAAAACGTGTGTAATTGAGTTTGCGAGCAATTGTACGGCATGAGTCGTGGGAAAGCGTTGCCTGTTCAAATATGTGAATTATGTTCGCCTCTGGGAATTTTCCTGGAGTATAGCACGCTCAAAGAATGGATGTCAATCTCAAGAAATTTGATTGACGACGCCTCTTTGGCTGTGCTATACTCCCACACAGTTCCGGCTAGTGAACATCTTTCATATACGTGAATAGCCGCTTTGGCATGGCGGCTTGACGCCACTCGATCCCCATTCGTCTGTATTCAGTCTATATCAGAGGAGAAGATGGATGACCGCTGCTTGGCAGCTTACCCTTGCAGAACGCCACTGTCGTGTTGAATGGCGCAAGAGCCAGTTAACTTGGCAGTTTAGCCATCCCCACGCGCCAAATGGAGAGACCCGTTTGTCTCCCATCGGCGCCATAACAGTAAACGGCCAGCCTGTGCAATGGACGCGGCTGCTCGGCGCGCAGGAAACACTCGGCCCGCACGCGGCGCCGCGGCTCGCCGTGACGCTGGAGGACAGCGCCGGCCATCTGCGGCTCGTATGCCACTTCGAGCTGTTCGCGGGCCAGGCTTTTGCGCGCACGTGGGGCACGGTTGAATATATCGGCAATAAAGAGAACGATCCACCGCTGCTCGACGGCGCGGCGATCCTGCATCTGGCGGTGGACGCCGGCGCTTCCATGACGCTGTTTCACGTTGAGCAGTTTAGCTGGCCCTATCATAAGGACTTTTTCAGCCAGCGCCAGCTTCCCCTGATTCCCAATCTCACTCCCTACGAGTTGCGCATGGGTTCTTTCCCGGCGCATTACGTCATGCCCACCAGTTGCGCGTGGGTGGCGCTGCGCGCTGGCGCGCCTGATCCGTCCGACGTGACGCCGGGCCGCGGGCCGGGACTGGTGGTGGGCATCGAATTCAACGGCAAGAGCCGGCTGCGCGCCTGGGCCACGCCGGAGCTCGTCGCGCTGGAGAGCCGCATCGACGACCTGGCGCACCTGCTGCGTCCGGGCGAGCCGTTCGAGCTGCCCGCCTGCTTTGTTGGCGCCTACCAGGGCGACTGGGATGAAGCAGGCTTTGTCACGCAGCGCTTCGCCGAAGCCTATGTGCATCCGCCTATGCCCGACGAGCGTTACCCGTGGGTGCAGTACAACTCCTGGAAGTACGGTCAGGAGATCGACGAGGCGCAGCAACTGGCGGTGCTGGAGCGCTGCGCCGAGCTTGGCATCGAAGTCGCCATTCTCGACCTGGGCTGGGCGCGCACCATCGGCGACTGGCGCCCCAACCCGGTGAAGTTCCCGCGCGGGCTGCGCCCGATCGCCGACCGCGCCCACGAACTCGGCATGAAGTTTGGCGTCCATGTGGCGATTGCCCAGATGGCATTGGATGCGCCCGCGGCGCAGGCGCATCCCGACTGGCTCGTTTACACCGGCAACGACTACTTTGGCGCCGGCGCGATCTGCCTGGGTCACCAGCCATGTCGCGAATGGCTGATCGACGCGTTGGTGCGGCTGGTTGGCGAGGAGCATCTCGACTACATCATCCAGGATGGCGAAGACGTGGTGAAGCACTGCACGCGCACGGACCACACCCATGCGCCGGGTGACAGCAACTATGCGAACTCCACCGCGGGGCTGGATCGCGTGATTCTGGCCGTGCGTCAGGCGCATCCGCACCTGGTCTGGGAGAACTGTGAAGATGGCGGCTGCATGATGACCTATCGCATGGCGCGGCTGGCGCATACGTCGATCACGGTGGACAACATCGCCACTTATGCCACGCGTCAGGGGATTTACGGCGCTTCCTATCCCTTCTCGCCGCGCTACAGCGTGCGCTACATGGAAGATGACCCAACGCCCTACACCTTACGCAGCGCGATCTTTGGCGGCCCGCTGATCCTGATGCAGCGCATCGGCGATTGGAGCGACGCGCAGATGGCCGACACGAAGGCGGCCATCGCCCAGTACAAACAGCTGCGCACGCTCATTCGCGACGCCAAGATCATCCACCTCCTGCCGCCGCGCCACAATGTCGAGCACTTTGGCCGCGGCTGGGATGCGATCCAGGCGGTGAGTCAGGATCAGGCGCGCAGCGTCGTCATGGTGCACCGTGCGCTAGGCGGAGCGCCCCAACGCGCGGTGCGGCCGCGCGGCCTGCGCGCCGACGCGGCCTACCGCGTGCGCTATGCGGACACCGGCCTTGACTATATCGAAAACGCCGCGACCTTGCAGAACAATGGCCTGACCGTCACGCTCGACGAACTCAGCTCTGAAGTGGTTGAGCTGGCGCTCCACGAAGCATAACCCAAGGCTCAGTCGCAAACTGTGCCACCTTATAAATTGTGCCACCACACAGAAATGCAGGAGATGATGACGCAAACGCTTGCCAGCTCGGGTTCGGCGTATGTGAACGCCGACGCCAGCCCATTGCAGTGGACAATCGGCAATGAACACATCAGCAAAACGCTCACATGGCAGGAAGACGCCGGCCTCGTCCTGACAGCGCTGGAGCATCGGGCTTCTGGCCACACCTGGCGGCCGCATCTGACGGCAAGCGACCTTGCCGGTGGGGAATTTGTGCTGCATTGGAACGATGCGCCTCTCTCCGCCCGCCAGGCGACCGCGCTGCACGGCGTTCACGCCGAAGCAGACGCCGCGTCCGTCGCGCTACGCATCGACCTGGTTGTGGCGCAGGCGCTGGAGATCAACTTGTTCTATCGCCTGCACGCTGACGCCGCCGTGATCGAGCAGTGGCTGGAAATCACGCCGCGGCGCACGGGTGTGTTAAGCCGCGTCGCCCCCGCGACGATCAGCGCCGATGTTCTGCATGCGCCGGCGCTCCACTGGGCGCGCGGGCTGCAAGGACATGGAGCCCACATGCCTGCCACCGGCCCCTACCCGGCGTTCCAGATGCGCCACGAACCGCTGGGTGAGGTGACGCTCGCGTCCGGCCTGCGCTCCACCTGGCACGAGATCGCCTGGTTTGCGCTGGATTACAATATGGCTAACGCTCGCAATGTTGCCAACGAGGGGTTGTTTATTGGCCTGCTCTACTCAGGACGTTGGTCTGCCCACGCCCAGGCGCTGGCTTCCGGCGTCGCGCTGGATGTTTTCACCGAAGGCTATGCGACGCCACTGGCCGCCGACGAACATTGGACTAGTCCTGCGGCGTTTCTGGGCGTCTACCAGGGCGATCTGGATGACGCTGCCCACGTGCAACACACGTACATGCGGTCGGCCGTTGTGCCCGCTACGCCGGAAGATTTCCCGTGGGTGCAGTACAACACCTGGTTTGCGCATCTGGTGGATATCGACGAAACGATCTTGCGTCGCGAGGCGGAGCTTGCCGCCCGTCTGGGCGCCGAGGTTTTTGTGATCGACGCGGGGTGGTGGGCGCCGAGCCGGCGCACCAGCGACAACTTCACCACGGGGCTGGGCGTGTGGCAGCCCAGCCCCGAGAAGTTCCCCAGCGGCATCCCAGCTTTTGGCGACTATGTGCGCTCGCTGGGGATGCGTTTTGGCATCTGGGTGGAGCCGGAGCGCGTGGATCTGCGCCAGCCGGCCACGTGGCGGCTCGACTGGCTGGTGCGCCATCACGACGCGATTGTCTCGCCGCCGTGGCCGCCGGACACGGTGAGCGGCTGGCTCTGCTTTGGCCATCCTGACGTGCAGGCGTGGGCGCTGGCGTGGATCAGCCAGCTCGTGGCCGAGGTCAACGCTGACTGGCTGAAGTGGGATTCCAACTGGTGGGGCGTCTGCACCTGCGCCCATCACGGCCACAGCGCCACCGACGGCGAGTTTCATCAGGTGCAGGGCGTGCACAATGTGCTGACTGAACTGCGGCATCGCTTCCCCAATCTGATCATCGAGAATTGCGCGGGCGGCGGCACGCGCACTGACTTTGCCATGCTCGCCAACACGCACATCACCTGGCTGCACGATGCGTCCACCCCGAGCCGTCGCGTGCGCTATCATCTGGCCGGCGCCACCTATCTCTTTCCGCCTGAACTCTGCAACACCTGGGTCGTCGATGCCGAAGACGAGTCGCTGATGGATAGGGCGACCCCACGCGCCGACATTGACGCGATTGCGCGCAGCCGCATGTTCGGCGCGTTTGGGATTTCCGCCCGGCTGGGAGAGTGGACCGAAAGCGCCTTTGCCGCGGTGCAGAATGCCATCGTTCAATACAAGCAACTGCGCCCGCTGCTCAAGCATGGCCGCTTCTATCATTTATTGCCCCAAGCTGAACTTGCCTGTCCGGATCTAGCCTTGAACGGCCAGTGGGAAGCATACGCCGTCGTCGACCCCACGGCGCATCGAGCTGTGATCTGGGTCTTCCGTGCGAGCGATGGTGAGCCAACGCGCCGTCTATCCTTGCGTGGCCTGCAGGCAGATCGCAGCTATATGCTGACGGACGCCGACGCCGCGCAGCGTGTCAGCGCGTCGGGTGCAGGCTTGATGGAAGAAGGCTTCATCGTGGATCTGAGCGGGCGCACGTCCGCACTGTTGCACCTCCACACGGCTGAGCTTGGAAATCTGTAGCTGTCAGGGGACTTTAAGGGAGACAACGAACGCATGAAGGATCCAGTGCGCATTGATACAAACTGGCATTATCATGGCTTGCGTGCGCTGGTGATCGAGAACAGCCGCCTGCGCCTCGTCATTCTGCCGGAACTGGGCGGCAAACTGTGGTCGCTGGTCGACAAATCGCGCGATCGGGAGATCTTCTGGCACAATCCACGCCTCATTCCGCGACCCGCGCCCTATGGTGCGGCCTATGATGATTGGTTCTGTGGCGGCTGGGATGAGTTGTTTCCCAACGACGCGCCTACCACCTTTGCCGGCGACGCCTACCCGGACCACGGCGAATGGTGGTCAATGCCCTTCGACTGGGAGGTCACTACGCGGGAACGCGATGAGGTCACGCTGCACTGCTGGCGCGCCGGCGTCGTAACCAACACCGCCGTCGATCGCTGGATTACTGTACGCGCAGACGATCCGCGCCTGCAAATCCGCTATCGTATCCACAACGCCGGGCCACAGCCGCTCGACTTTCTCTGGAAGCTCCATCCGGCGCTCACCATTACACCGGACGCGCGCATCGATCTGCCAGCCTGCACCGTGCAGCCGGCAGCCATCTTTAACGACCGACTGGACAAACAGCCCTTTGTCTGGCCCACTGCGCACAGTGCGCAAGGCGAAACAGTGGACATGCGCGTTGTGCCCGGCTTGGACGCGGCCACCTGCGACTTCTACTACGCCACTGATTTAGCTGGCGGCTGGTGCGCTTTGACTGACGCCGCTACGCGCGCGGGCTTTGGGCTGGCCTTCGACCCAACGATCTTTCGCAGCGTGTGGCTCTTTGGCGCGTACCGCGGCTGGCGCGGTCTGTACACGACGATCCTGGAGCCGTGTACGGGCTATCCCTACCAACTGGCGGATGCAGTTGCTCAGGGCACGGCCAGCCGGCTGGCAGCTGGTGCAACCATCGAAACCACGGTGACTGCCGTGCTCTACCACGGACGCAGCGCGGTCACTCAAATTACACGCAACGGAGAGGTGCAGTGATGGGTGAACTCGGCGGCAAAGTAGCATTGGTGACAGGCGCGGCGCGCGGCATCGGACGCGCGGTGGCGGAAGTCTTTGTGCGCGAAGGGGCAGCGGTGATGATCGCCGACCTGGCTGGCAGCGACGGTGCAGCGACCGCGGCCACCTTGTGCGATATGGGCGGCCAAGCCGCCTACACAGCCGCGGATGTAACCCAGGACGCCGAAGCGATGGTGGCGGCGACGGTGAAATATTTTGGCCGTCTCGACATCCTTGTCAACAACGCGGGCATCTTTTACAACGCTGACGCGCTGGCAACATCCTTTGACGACTGGCTCAAGGCAGTTGACGTGATCTTTTACGGAGCGTTTCACTGTAGTCGCGCCGCCGGTCGCGTCATGGTGGCGCAGGGGCAGGGCGGGCGCATCGTCAACGTCTCATCGATCAACGGTTTTCTGGGCATGGGGCAATCCAGCCATTACAACACAGCCAAGGGCGCCGTCGATCAATTGACGCGCTGTCTGGCCGTGGAGTGGGCGCCGCACAACATCCTGATCAACGGCGTGGCGCCGGGCTTTGTCGATACGCCGATGTCGATCGTCGATGGCGTCAACGAACTGGAGACGCCTGACTTCCAGGAAATCTATGTGCGCCGTCGCCGCATTCCATTGGCCAGAGCCGCGCAGCCCACTGAGATCGCTGAGGCGGTGTGCTTTCTGGCATCGCCCCGTTGCAGCTACATCACCGGCCACACCATTGTGGTGGATGGCGGATTGTCGGTGACATTTTGAATCCTCTCGTTCGGATGTTCTAGTAATCTGATATAGAATAGCCGCATGAGCCAAACAACCCTGTTACAAGATGCTTTCTCTCAAGAGAATCCTGGTCAGGAACGATCACTCAGCGCTATCGCGGTATTGGACAACGCGCTGATGAGCCGCTTCGAGCGAAGGCTTATCGTCGATCCCGCTTTGAACCGACAGATGGTGAGTTTCCAGGCCAATAAATCGCGGCCGGCCTATCGGTGGTACAAATATAAAGAGGCTTACTCCGCCGAGTTAGTGGAATATCTTTTGGCGCGCTACAACTTGAACGCAGGCACACTCCTCGATCCATTTGCAGGAAGCGGCACGACGTTGTTTGCAGCGACCAGGCTGGGGTTACATGCGGATGGGATTGAGCTACTCCCGATTGGTCAACAGATCATCGCGACAAGAGACCTGCTGGAACACGATTGTTCGGACGCAGCTATTGCAGTCATTCACCATTGGATGGAGACGGAACCCTGGCGTAATACAGAAGCTGACGTTTCATTGCAGGAGTTGCGGATCACGAAGGACGCGTATTCCGCGGCGACACATGACGCCATTGAGTGTTACATGACAGCAGCACAACGTGAGAGTTCATGTGCACAGACAATCTTACGTTTCGCTCTCCTGTGTGTGCTCGAAGAAATCAGCTTTACACGCAAGGACGGCCAATATCTGCGCTGGGACTACCGATCTGGAAGGCGACAAGGCAAGAAGAGCTTTGACAAAGGGCAGATTCAGGAGTTCGCGTCGGCAATTCGTGCCAAACTGACCGAGATCACTCAAGATCATACCGAAGGCGCCGTGCAGGGTTCACTATTCGCTTCTGCACAAACCACTACGGGGCGCATTCGTTTGCTGAACGGTTCGTGCCTGCATATCATGCCACAATTGCTTGCTGGCAGCTACGACGCACTGATGACCTCCCCGCCTTATTGCAATCGTTACGATTATACCCGCACCTATGCGCTCGAACTTGCATTATTGGGGACGGATGAACACAAACTTTCTGCGCTGCGGCAGGAAATGCTGAGTTGCACGGTCGAGAATCGCGCTAAAGACTTGCTGCACATGAATCCGGCGTGGGAAAATGCCATCAAGGTCGCCGACAACCAACGCCTGCTCCAAGCGATTTTGACGTACTTGAATCGCCAGCGTGAGCTTGGACTCCTCAACAACACCGGGATCCCAAGGATGGTGCGCGGATATTTCTACGAAATGGCCTGCGTCATCGCTGAATCGGCGCGTCTCCTCAAATCGAATGCCCCCTTGTTTATGGTCAACGACAATGTTCGTTATGCTGGCGTCAGCATTTCCGTCGATTTGATCTTATCAGACATGGCAGAGTCGCTCGGCTTTATCGTGGATAAGGTGCTTGTATTGCCCAATGGCAAAGGCAACAGCAGTCAACAAATGGGACAACATGGTAGGGAAACATTGCGCAAGTGCGTCTATATTTGGAGAAAAGCGTGAACCAGTACGGGCAGCCTTATCTTGCCCATTTGATGTCCAGCCAGGATCTGATTACAACACCAGCCGCCAAACGTGCTGGGTTTGTCGCAGCAGTGCTGGAGAAGAGCAAGCTGGCGGATGAGTTTATTCGCGATGCTCGTACATTGCGGACAAAGGCGAGCGCTGCGCACAGTCCAGAGATCCTGCTCGATATCGAAGACATTCAGGCGGGGTTGCTAACGGCAGCAGGCGTGTCAGATAAGGCTGCCAATTATCTGGGAACAAGTGATCGCCGCGAAATCCTGCTTGAGTATGTCAAAACCGTTTTGGAGCCTGCAGGTGATAAATTTGTCGAAGAACTGGTCTACCGGTTCTTACTGACGCGTGGCGATACGTTAGGCGGAAAGGTGCGCAATTTAGTCGGTGTATGGGCGCAACGCCAGTTCTCGAACTACATCATTTCTGAATTTCGGGTTGCGGGAAGAGAGCTACGTTGGCTTGGAACCAAACGAGTGGGATGGCAACAGATCGACGAATTAACCGATCCTGATCAAGTCAGGGCTTTTGCATGGAAAACTGGATACATGTCGCGTGTGCTTGCTTATAATGTTGGTATACCTTTGATCAAGACCGATGAGGAGATGGCAAATGACGCTCCTGTTGAAGGAAACATTTCAAGTCGAGGCGGCAAGAACGTGGATTTGTGCTTGTTGCAAACGACCGAAGATGCGTATATTGCCAAATCTCAACGCTCCCGCACCATAAAAGAAACTAATTTCTACATTGCGTTAGGTGAACTCAAGGGCGGGATCGATCCTGCCGGCGCCGATGAGCACTGGAAAACTGCCAGCGCTCATTTGTCACGTATTCGGCGTTCTTTTGCGCTCTATGGCGCTGCTCCGGCGCTGTTTTTCATTGGTAATGCCGTCGAGGCAAGTATGGCGGGCGAGATTTGGGGTATGTTGGAGCGGGGTGAGCTCGCAAACGCCGCCAATATGACCGATGACAAACAAGCTATATCATTGGTGTCGTGGCTATGTAAGCTCTAGTTCATTGATTGGCCAATGAGGTTTCAACCAACTATGGGCAATGTTCAGCCGACGCGGTAGCGGGCAACGACGTCCTCATCCAACTCGACGCCCAGCCCTGGCTCCTGTGGCGTCATGACATAGCCGTCGACCAACGGGAAGCGTTGGCGCGTCAAGGTCTGGCGCAACGCCGACTGCTCGACGCAGTATTCCAACCATCCTGCGTTGGGCAGCGCCGCCAGAAAGTGTAGCGACGCGGCAATGCTGATGCCGGTTTTGTATGAATGGTTGACGCAGAGACGGCGACGTTGCGCGGTGAGGCGGCCGATCTCGATGGCGCGGCTGATGCCGCCCACGCGCGCCACGTCGGGCTGGAGCACGTCGACGCCAGCGTCGAGCAGCGCCGTAAATCCCTGGAGCGTCGTCTCCTGCTCGCCCGCGGCAATGCGCAGCGGTGAAGCTTGCACCAGGCGTGCGTAGCCTTCCAAATCATCGGGATGGAGCGGCTCCTCCAGCCAAAAAGGACGAAACTCGGCAAATTGCTGGCTGCGCCGGATGGCCGTGCTGGCATCATAGCAGAGGCCAGCGTCGATCATCAGTTCGAGATCGTCGCCCAGCCCGGCGCGCGCGTGGCGGACGAGGTCGATGTCGAGCGTTTCGCTTTGTCCCATCGGCCCCCAGCCAAACTTGGCCGCGGTAAACCCTTGATCCACCAGCCGCCGCGCCTGTTCATAGGTGGCTTCTGGCGTGTCGCCGAAAAGATTGGACGCATAGGCGCGCAGCTTGGTGTGAAACGCACCGCCCAGCAATTGATAGACCGGCAGCCCCAGCGCCTTGCCCATGATGTCCCACAGCGCCATGTCAATGCCGCTGATCGCCTGCTGCGCCGCGCCGCCACGACCAAAGAAAATCGTCCCTTCGTACATACGTTCCCACACGACGGCAATATCGAGCGGGTTTTGGCCAAGCACGCACTGGCGCAACCCGCGGGCAATGGCATGGGAAAGGGGCGCTTCAATGATGGCTTTGGCCACCATCGGCGACGAATCGACCTCGCCGATGCCAGTGATGCCGGCGTCGGTGTGCACGCGCACGACGAGTGTGTCCTGAGTGCCGTCGCAGCGTTCGTCCACGACGGGCAGTTGCAGCCAGATGGCTTCGACATCGGTGATTTTCATGAGGACCTTGGATGATAGCCGAGTACGCGTGAGAGCCGAGCTGCGCCTCGTTGCACCAACAGGCGCAGTGTGGCCTGACGCTCGGCGGTGAAACGCACAGTCGGCACGGAAACGCTGATCGCAGCAACGACAGTATCGTCACTGCCAAACACCGGAGCAGCGATACAGCAAAGACCGGGCGTGGACTCCTCAAAGTCGGTGGCATAGCCACGCTGTCGGGTCTCGGCCAATTCCTGGCGAAAGGCGCTAGGATCGGTAATCGTGCGCGAGGTGATGGGCATGAGAATTTCTTCAGGTGGATAGATTTTATCTAATTCGGTGGCAGCCAAGGCAGAAAGCAACATTTTGCCGACGCCAGTGCCATAGGCTGGAAAGCGCCTGCCGACTGCGGAAACCATACGCACAGTATTCGTCCCCTCCTCTTTAGCAATATAAAGCACCTCATTGCCGTCAAGGATAGCAAGATGCACTGTTTCATCGCACGCGTGCGCGGTCTCACGCACCACCTCCTGTCCCTCGGTCAGCAAGTCGGCGCCAGCCATGTAACTGCTGCCAAGCTCAAAGAGTCTCGCACCCAGGCGATAGGTGCGGTCGTGTCGCCCCTCGCGTAAATAGCTCCGGCTCAGCAAGGTAGCAAGCAAGCTGTGTGTGCTGCTCTTGGGAATCGAGAGTTTGGCGGAAATCTCCGAAAGGCTGATGCCATCGGGATATTGGGCGAGCAGTTCAAAGATGTCGAGCACACGCAACGCCGACTTCACGCCTTCAGGTTGCTTCAGACGACCCATACGCAGTGTTCATGGATATGAATGGTTTTCGGTATGGCGAATATAAAGAAGTATAGCAGCCTGACATCTGGCTGTCAAACCAAGTTTTCAGGGGGCACAGGCAGACAGTAACCCAACCTACGCATCAGGCTGCCCAATTTTTGGCTGCATCCCTTTTGCAGGCGCATCCAGGGTTTCGACAACGCCAATGCAACAGCCTGCATGGTATACTCACGGCAACAAATCCTTCATCCTTCATCCTTGATTCAGACTCTGGAGGAGATCAAAGATGACTGACGTACAGAGCTATATGGGCAAGTTGATCACGATCGATCGCTACATCCTGGAGCAGCAACAATCTCACCCGGAAGCGACCGGTACACTGACCAATCTTCTTTATGATCTGGCGCTGGCAGCCAAAATCATCGCCAGCAAAACGACGCGTGCGGGGCTGGCTGAGATTCTGGGCAGCGCAGGCGAGGAGAATGTGCAGGGCGAGGAAGTGCAGAAACTTGACGCCTTTGCCCAACGCACGATCTTCCGCCTCAATGATCACACGGGGCGTCTGGCTGTCATGGCGTCGGAAGAGATCGAAGATGTCATTCCGATCCCGGAGCGCTTCCCTGTCGGGCCATATGTATTGGTTTTTGACCCGCTCGACGGCTCGTCGAATATCGACATGAACGTAAGCATCGGCACGGTCTTTGGCATCTACCGACGCAAGACCACCACTGGCCGAGGCGCGCTGGAGGATGTGCTCCAGCCGGGGCGCGCGTTGGTGGCTGCCGGTTACATCTTGTACGGCGCCAGCACCATGATGGTCTACTCGACTGGCCAGGGGGTGCACGGCTTTACGCTCGACCCAGCAATCGGTGAATTCCTGCTTTCGCATCCACATCTTGTGCTGCCGGCGAAACCCAAATATTACAGCGTCAACCAGGGTTATCAGCCCTATTGGACGCCGGGCGTGCAGGCCTACACAGCGTGGCTGCAACGTGATACACCGGAGAAGCCTGGCCTGTCGTTGCGCTATATTGGTTCGCTGGTGGCCGATTTTCACCGCAATTTGCTGGTAGGCGGCGTCTTCTATTACCCGGCCGACCATAAAGACCCCAAAAAACCGGGCGGTAAGCTGCGGCTTGTTTATGAGGCCAACCCGCTTGCGTTTCTGATCGAGCAGGCTGGCGGCTATGCCTCGGATGGCGCCCGCGCGATCCTCGATATTCAACCAGAGCAGTTGCATCAGCGCGTGCCGTTGTTTATCGGCAATCGCAGCCTGGTCGAGCAGGCCGAAGCATTGATACGCCAGCAGGACGCGGCGGTCGCAGCGTGAGCAACATGACCATACTGCCGCCGCGTCCTGCCAACAGGCGTGATTTGCCAAAGCTGGCCGCGGCCGTCGACTTCGGCATCAGCAACACCGATGTGGTGGTGCGGCGCGGCGATGAACTGATCACCTGGAGCCAGCCTTACACCCGCGACCCGGATGAAGCCAGCGTAGTCGCACTGCTGGCCGCGCGCGATGTGGATCTGAGCGCACTGTCGTGGCTGGCTGTGACTGGCGGCCGCCACCGCGTGCTGCCCGACGCGCTGAGAGAAACCGCGATCGTCAAGATCAGCGAAGTGCAGGCGATTGGGCGCGGCGGACAGGCGCGGCTGGGGCTGGAGGGTGAGCAGCGCACCATCCCGCTGATGGTGGCGAGCTGCGGCTCCGGCACCGCGCTGATCAAGGCGCAGGGCGATCACTACGCGCACGTCTCCGGCAGCGCGGTGGGCGGCGGCGCCATGCTCGGCCTGGCGCGGCTGATCCTGGGCACGATGAATCCGTTGGAGATCGAGCGGTTGGCCGCAGCAGGCGACCGCAACGCGGTTGATCTCAGCCTCGCGGACGTGATCACCGGGCCGATCGGCTCGCTGCCCGCGGACGCCACTGCCGTCAACTTTGGGCGGCTGGGCCGTTCCAGCTTTCACGGCGATGTCAGCCGCGAAGACCTGGCGGCGGCGCTGGTCAATCTTATCGGCCAGACGATCGCGCTGATCACGATCAACGTCGCGCGCGCCCAGGCGTGCGCACACATCGTGCTGATCGGCCACATGCTCGATATGGCAACCTTGCGCGGGGTCATCGCGCTGGTCGGCCAGTACTACGCTGCCGAACTCCAGCTTGTCGAACGCCCCGGCTATGCCACTGCCATCGGCGCGCTGCTGCTGGCGGAGCATCAGACAAGCCAATGAGGAGCGGTTTGAAAAGGATATGTTCGGCGCGGAGACGCGGAGCAGCAGAGGTTCGCAGAGGAAAAGCGGCAAAGGGTTGATTGATTTTTTCTGCGCACCGCGGCATTCCTGCGTCGCTGCACCAAAGTGGCAACTGACCACAGAAAGGAGCACGCACCATGCACTACCGACTCTTAGGCAGCACCGGCGTCACCGTTTCCAGCCTCTGCTTCGGCGCGATGTCCTTTGGCGGCGACGCCGACGAGGCCATTTCCGCGGCGATGTACGCGCGCTGCCGCGACGCGGGCGTCAACTTCTTCGACTGCGCCAATGTCTACGGCCGCGGCCGCGCTGAAGAGTTGCTCGGTAAATTCATGGCAGGCCACCGCGACGAACTGGTCATTACCAGTAAGGTCGGTTTTGCCATGCGCGACGGATTCAACGGCAGCGGGCTGGCGCGGCGCCACATCCTGCGCGAAGTTGAAGATAGCCTGCGCCGGCTGGGCACCGATCGCATCGACGTCTACTTCTGCCACCGCTTTGACGCCACTACACCGATGGAGGAGACGCTGGCCGCGCTCGACGCGCTGGTGCAACAGGGCAAGATTCTCTACCCGGCGGTGAGCAACTGGGCCGCGTGGCAGATCGCCAAGGCGCTGGGCTTGTCAGCGCTGAATGGCTGGGCGCGCTTTGCCGTGATGCAGCCGATGTACAACCTTGCCAAGCGCCAGGCCGAGGTCGAGCTGCTGCCGCTGGCGCAGGCGGAGCAACTTGGCGTCATCCCCTACAGCCCGCTCGGTGGCGGGTTGCTGACCGGCAAATATGGCGTAGGCCAGCGGCCAGACTCCGGCCGGCTGGTCGAGAACACGATGTACCAGAAGCGCTATGGCGACGCAATGCACTATGCGGTGGCGGAGCGCCTTACCCAGTACGCGCAAACACGCGGCCAGCATCCGGCGACGCTGGCGGTGGCATGGGTAATGAGCCATCCGGCAGTCACCGCGCCGATCGTCGGCGCGCGCAATCTGGCGCAGCTGGAGCCGTCGCTGGCCGCCGGCGATATCGAACTGACCGCAGAAGAGCGAGTAGAGATTTCGGCGCTTTCGGTCGAACCGCCGCCGGCAACGGATCGCAGCGAGGAAAAAGCGTAGTTGCATTGTACGTCTGTCAGGAGACGCAAATGGTTCATTTCCTCTGGTGGCTGCTCGCCATGCTGTTGTTTGCAGGACAAAGTACAACGGTCGCCGCGCCGGCGGCGGATAAAGTGGGTGCGAGTGCATCTGTTGCGCAGTCGGCCGCCACCGCCCCCCTGCCGCTTGCCCCTGGCGCCACCTGGGTGTATCGGCAGGATGCTTATTCATCCAGCACGCTGCGCGCCCAGGAAATTGTGACCGCCACTTTTATTTTCACCGAAACCATCGTTGACTTGGTTGAGGAGGATGGGTGGCTGTGGGCGCGCGTGCATCCAACCAGGACAGTGCTCACCATGCCGGCAGGCTATCCACAGCCGCCAGAGGAGGCGCCGGCGGACTTCTGGTACATCTGGGATGGCAGCAGGCTCTTTAAGACCGAGGATGCCAGCGCCCAGGCCGGCTTCGAGCCACAGACTGCCAGCCTGCATTATCTGTTCCCGCTGGCGATCGGCAGCGCGTGGTGTCCACAGGCGGGCGCGGCCGACGCGCCAAGTGTGTGCGAATATGCCGGGATGCGCCGCGTCGTCGATCACGGCAGCTACGAAACGCCGGCCGGCCAATTTGAAGATTGTTATCAAACCTACGAAATGTATCTCAGTGGCAGCCCGACCACTTGGTTTTGCAATGGCATCGGCGTTGTCGCCGAGCACTATGTGCACAGTGGATCGCCATTTGGCTATCACAAAATGCTGATGGAATATCGAGTTTCACCAAAATGAACAAACAACCTAACAGCCACAACTGCTTCGTCTGCGGCGTCAAAAACAGCGCCGGCGTCCACGTCAACTTCTATGAAGTCGTTGCTGAGGACGGCAGCGGCGAGATCCTGGCGCGCTTCACCGGCCAGCCGCACCACCAGGGTTACCCCAACCGCATGCACGGCGGCGTGATCACCGGCATCCTTGACGAGACGATTGGGCGCGCCGTCAACATCGGCGAAGGCGAGGATCCCTCGACGTGGGGCGTCACCGCCGAGCTGACCGTGCGCTTCCGCAAGCCGGTGCCGCTGGGCGTCGAGCTGGAGGCGCGCGGGCGCATCACGCGCGACATTCACCACCTCTTCGAAGGCGCTGGCGAAATCTATCTCCCCGACGGCACGGTCGCCGCGATTGCGCACGGCAAATATATTCGCCTCAAGCTGGACACCATCGCCGACGCCGAGCCGGAGGATTTAGGCTGGCGAGTGTATGAAGACTGAGCGCTTCTACGCGCAGATGCAGTTGATCCGGCGTACAGAGCAGACCTTCTTTGACCTGTACAGCCGCGGGTTGATGGCGGGCACCGTGCACACCTCCATCGGGCAGGAAGCATGTGCGGTCGGTGTGGTGAACGCCCTGGATCGCAGCCGCGACGTGATCTTTTCCAGCCACCGCGCACACGGCCATTTTCTGGCATGGTGCGACGATGTCGAAGGGCTGGTGGCGGAGTTGCTGGGGCGGCGCACGGGCGTGGTTGGCGGGGTGGGCGGCACGCAGCATCTGCACGTGCGCAACCTCTACACCAACGGCGTGCAGGGCGGCATTGTCCCCAACGCGGCGGGCGCGGCGCTGGCCGAGCAGATGGCCGGCAGTGGCGCAGTCGTCGCGGTCTTTCTGGGCGATGGCACGCTGGGCCAGGGCGTGGTCTACGAGAGCATGAACCTCGCCAGCCTCTGGTCGCTGCCGCTGCTCTTCGTGCTGGAAGACAACCAGTACGCGCAGAGCACGCATCGCTCGCTGGAGCACGCCGGTCTGCTGGCGCAGCGGCCGCAGCCCTTTGGCATCGACTGCGCTGAGCTGGAAGCGGACGATGTCTTTGCGGTGCATGAAGCGGCGCGGCAGGCGGTCGACTATGTGCGCGGCGAGCGCCGACCCTTTTTTCTCACCCTGCACACCTACCGCCTGGCGCCACACAGCAAGGGCGACGACACCCGATCCGCCGAAGAGTTGCAGCGCCACTGGGCCGCCGATCCGCTGGCGCGGCTGGCGGCGACGCTGCCGCGCGACCAGCGCGCTGAGATTGACGCGGCCGTCGAACAGCGCATCCAGGCCGCGGTCGCCAAAGCGCTGGCGGAGGCGCCGCAGACGGCGGGCGAGTTTCGTATGCGCATGGGAGAGATTGGGAGATTAAGAGATTGGGAGATGGGAGATGGGAGATTGGAGATTGAAGAAACTCAATCGCCCAATCGCCCAATCTCCAATCTCCAATCTCCCATCTCCTACCTCGAAAGCCTGCGCGATGCGCTCCAAACCATTCTCGCTACAGACCCGCAGGCCGTTGTCCTGGGCGAAGACATCCTCGACCCGTACGGCGGCGCGTTCAAGGTGACGAAGGGTCTTTCCACTCGTTTCCCCGACCGCGTGCGCACGACGCCGATCTGCGAGGCGTCGATCGTGGGCGTGAGCGTCGGCCTGGCGCTGCGCGGGCTGCACCCGATCGCCGAGATCATGTTTGGCGACTTTGTGACGCTGGCCGCCGACCAGATCGTCAACCACGCGGCCAAATATCCGGCGATGTATAACGGCCAGGTGCGCGTGCCGCTGGTGATCCGCACGCCAGTGGGCGGCGGCCGCGGCTACGGCCCGACGCACAGCCAGTCGCTCGAACGGCTCTTCTTCGGCATTCCGCACCTCAGAATCGTGGCCGCCTCGCATCTGCACGACGCCGGCGCGCTGCTGCGCCAGGCAGTGGCCGATGTCGAACCGGTGATCTTTGTGGAGAACAAGCTGCTTTATCCGTTAGCGTTGGTTAGGCGAGAGGAAGAGATTGGGAGATTGGGAGATTGGAGATTGGAGATTGGAGATGGGCAGGGGCTGGCGGTGCGGGAAGCTGTTGACGGCTTCGGTTATCCGGTGGCGCTGGCGCGCAATTATGGCGAGGGCGAGACGCCAGACGTGACGGTGATTGCTTACGGCGGGATGAGCCGGTTGCTGGTTCCGCTGCTGGCGCGGCTGGCGGCGGAGGAGATTCGCGTGCTGGCGTGTCTGCCGGCGTGCATCAGCCCGCTGGATGCCGCGCCGCTGGTGGCGGCCGCGCGACAGAGTGGTCGCGTGCTGGTGGCGGAGGAGGGCCCGGTGGCCTTTGGCTGGGGCGCGGAGGTGGCGGCGCTGCTCCACGCGCAGGCGGGCGAGCAGCTGCTGGCGCCGGTGATGCGGCTGGGCGCCGCGCCGACGATCATCCCGGCGGCCAAGGCGCTGGAGGATGCGCTGCTGCCGTCGGAGGCGCTGCTGGAAGAGGCGATTTATTCCCTGCTAAGCGTGGGGGGGCGGTAAAAGTTGTGCAGAACATGCGTGAGGCTTCTGCCAGCTTCCGGCAAAATGCCAAACGCTACGGTCGTCGCGTCGTTACAACGGCTACTCCACGCTGTAGTTGCTGGCGATCGAGGGTAATCAGCGTGTCGCCAAGTTGTTGGGCCAACGCCAAATAGACAGCATCGGCGCCGCGCACACGTTGCTCGGCGGCAATAGTCGCCGCCAGGCTCGCCAGCTCAAGAGAGAGGGGTGCAAGCTGCACGACGGCTGAATTTTCCAGTAAGCGCGCCGCCTCTTTGGCCATCCCAGCATCGCCACGACCGCGGCTGAGTGCAGCGGCGACCTCGCTCAAGATCAGGCTGGGCGCAAGGATCGGCTCGTCAGCAGCAACAGCCGCCGTGAACCAAGCGCGACAAATCACCTGTTCAGGGTCACTTTCATCGAGCAGCGTGACATAGACGCTGGCGTCGATTACCGCCATTCGCTTTCCTCGCGCATCGTTTCTAGCGTCTTTCGCAAAGATTCTCCCTCGCCGCCGGCTGAGATGCGCGCCGCCAGCGCTGTGATGGCGAGCAGTTCCTTTTCGACGATAGTTGCACGCGCGTCCTCGTCCAGCGATGGAAGCGGGCGAATGACCGCCACGGGTTCTCCGTGAAGAGTGACAGTATATTCGGCGCCGGTCTCCCTGACTTCGCGCATAATGGCGGTCAACCGGTTTTTTAATTCACGCACGCCAATTTCTTGCTTCACTTCTTGCTTCATTGCTTCCTCCTTTCATCACCTACTGCGCCCACAAATTGTAGCTACAATTTACATTGCATTCAACCACAATCTGTAGAGAAATGCACTTTTCCGTACGTGTGGTACGCTTGGTAGCAATCATTTGAGATGACAGTTACTGTCGCACAACTTGTGGAGCATCCCTTCCAATGACCTCTTTCCTGCCGATCCATCTGCCCCAATCCGGGCCAAATGACGTAACCGCCACCTTGGTGGAATGGGCGAAGGAAGCCGGGCAGCTTGTGCGCCGCGGCGAAATCGTGGCTGTGGCCGAAACGACCAAGAGCGTCTTTGAGATCGAGGCGCCGCAAGCTGGCTACTTCTATCCGTTGGTGGAGCGCGGCGGCGAAACGACGGTCGGCGCGGTGATTGCGGCGCTGAGTGAGGCCGAGGCGACGGTCGAGGCGGCGCGGGCGTGGCTGGCGCAGATGCAGGCAGCCGCTGGCGAAACGGTTGCGCCAGATGTCGCGCCGGTCGCCGCTAACAAGCCCGCCACGAAAAAGGCCGAGCTGCTGGCCCAGCGTCACGGGATCGATCTGGCGCAGACGCCGGCCGCGGGCGAGCGCATCACCGAGGCGGATGTGCTGGCGGTGGTGAGAGGGGTGAGGGGCGAGGGGCGAGGAGGAGACAGGGAGTCCAACCTAACACCCCAACACCTCAACACCTCAACACCCCACCTCCCCGATCTGGTCGACGACCGTTATCCGGCGCAGCGCGTGCAGCGGCTGCTGATCGTCGGCGGGGGGAACGGGGCGGTGCAGATTCTCGATGCGCTAGCGCGTATTCCGCAGCAGCTCGGCGTGGCGATCATGGATGACAACGCGGCACTCCACGGCAAGCAGGTGGCCGGCGTACCCGTGCTCGGCGCCATCGACGAGGATCGCGTCGCGGACCTGCTGGCGGCAGGCGCCATCGACGCGGCGGTGATCTCAGTGAGCACGAGTATTCCGTTTCGGGAACGCATCTTCACGGCGTGGCAGGCGCGGGGCATCCCCTTCGCCAACGTGATCCATCCCAGCGCGGTGGTCGGGATGAACGTGGCGCTGGGCGAAGGCAACGTGGTGATGGCCTTCTGCCACTTCGGCGCGTGCGCCACGGTGGGCGACAACAACTTTCTCAGCGCCTATTGCAGCATCGAACACCATTGCGTGCTGGGCAGCCATTGCAGCTTTGGCCCGGCCGTGGTCACGTCGAGCCGCGTGCAGAT
>JACSRH010000142.1 GCA_014879855.1 Caldilineaceae bacterium
ATCTGCTGCTTCTGCTCCGGCGTGATGCGGCCAAAGATGTCGGTTTCGGCGACCGCGGCGTCAAAGGCCGCGCCCTCCAGCCGCGCCAGCGTCGGGCCGGTCATCAGCCGCAGCGATGCGCGGCCTTCGCCCAGGCCGGCCTGCTGCGCCAGCGCCGCCACTGTCTGCGGATTGTCGCCGGAGATGATCTTGACAGCCACCCCTGCCTGGCGAAAGCCGGCCAGCGTCGCGCGCGCCTCAGGGCGCAGCACATCGCTGAAGGTGAGCAGCGCCAGCGGCGTGAGTTGTGCGGGCAGCGCCGGCGCCTGCCCATCGACCACGACCAGGCTGTCGAGGGGCGCCATGGCAAAGAGCAGCACGCGCTGGCCCGTGGTGATGGCGCCCTGCGCCTCCTCCTCCCAGGCCGCGTCGCCCACCAGCGCGACGCGCAGCATCTCCGGCGCGCCGAGCACGTAGGCGCCGGCTAGCTCTGCGTGGTCGAAGGCGAGCGCGCTCCACTTGCGCTCGGAGGAGAAGGGCACGTCGCCGCAGGGTTGCAGCGTATCGCCACCACAGGCCGCCACGATCGCCGCGCTGGTGGCGTTGCTGGCGCTGACGCTGCGCGCGTAAATGCCGAGCAGCGTGCGCACCGCCGCCTCACTCTGCTGGTTGAGCGGCGTCACCCGCTCCAGTTGGATGCGATTGGCGGTGAGCGTGCCGGTCTTGTCCAGGCAGAGCACATCGACGTGGCAGAGCGACTCGATGGCGTTCGACTGCTGCACCAACGCGCCCTTGTCGGCAATGCGCACCGCGCCCAGCGTATACGCCACCACGATCATCAGAAAGAGACTGGCCGGCGCCAGGCCAAAGACCACCGACGCGGCCTGCACGCTCTCCAGCAGCGACGCATTGCTGCTAAAGAAGAACTCCAGCGCGATCAGCGCGCCAAAGTAAAAGACCAGCAGCAGCAGGATGCGCACGAAGAGGTTGACCTCGCGCTGCAAGGGCGTCAGCTCGCGCGTGAACTGGCGCGCGCTGGCCGCCAGTTGGTTGGCAAAGCTGCCCGCGCCCACCTTCTGCGCCGTGTAGATGGCGGCGCCGGCGGTGACGAAGCTGCCGGAGTAAAGCGGTTCGCCCGCGCGCTTGACCACGGCGTCTGCCTCGCCCGTCAGCAGCGACTCGTCGAGGGTGCTCTGGCCTGCGCTCACCAGCACACCGTCGGCCAGGATCTGGTCGCCCGGCCCGGCCACGAGCAGGTCGCCGGTGACGATCTCCGCCGGGTCGATCGTGCGCGTGGCGCCGTCGCGGATCACGGTGGCGGTCGGCCGCGTCAGCAGCGCGATGGCGTCGAGCTTGCGCTTGGCGCGCACCTCCTGCACGGTGGCGATGGCCGCGTTGAGCAGCGCAATGGCGCCGGTAAAGAAGGCGTCGCGCGGGCTGCCCAGCAAGAGCAGCAGCGCAGCCAGGCTGAAGAGCACGATGTTGAAAAAGGTAAAAAGATTCTCGCGCACGATCTGGCCGTAGGTGCGGCCGGTTTTGATCTCGACGTCGTTGCCCAGCCCCTGCTGGCGGCGGCGCTGCGCTTCGTCTTCGCTGAGGCCGGTGAGGGGGGAGGTGGGTAGTTGGTTCATGGTTGGTGAAGGAGAATAGAGATTGGAGATTGGGAGATTGGGCGATTGAGAGATTGGGCGATCTCGTTAAGTCGCCCAATCTCTAATCTCCAATCTCCTAATCTCTTCATCTCCCCTACGTACTGACAAACCCACTCGTATCGACCGTTCCCGCTTCGCCCGCCGGGCCTTTGCCTTTGAATTGGCTCATGTAGAGCTTGTAGTAGAAGCCCTTGGCCGCCATCAGTTCGTCGTGTGACCCCTGCTCTTCGATCTCGCCGCCGTTGATGACGAGAATCTTGTTGGCGTTGCGAATCGTGCTCAAACGGTGGGCAATCACAAAGCTGGTCTTGCCTTCCATCAGCCGCTGCAGGCCGCCCTGGATCAGCTTTTCCGTGCGCGTGTCCACGTTGCTCGTCGCCTCGTCGAGCACCAGAAGCTTGGGATTGGCGACCATGGCGCGGGCGATGGTGATCATCTGCCGCTGCCCCTGGCTGAGGTTGGCGCCGCGCTCGGTCATCATCGTGTCGTAGCCCTGTGGCAGGTTCATGATGAAGTCGTGCGCGTTGGCCTGTTTGGCCGCGGCGATCACCTCCTCATCGGTGGCATCGGCGCGCGCGTACTTGAGATTGTTCATCACCGTGTCGGAGAAGAGGAACGCCTCTTGCAGCACCACGCCGATCTGTTGGCGCAGGCTCTCCTGCGTGAGCTGGCTGATATCCTGGCCGTCGATGCGGATCGCGCCGCTGTCGATGTCGTAGTAGCGCGTCAGCAGGTTGATGATCGTCGACTTGCCGGCGCCGGTCGGCCCGCAGATGCCGATC
>JACSRH010000267.1 GCA_014879855.1 Caldilineaceae bacterium
CCAACGCTACCATTGCATAGAGTGTAGCACCCACTTTCCGCGTTTTGAATGGAATTTGCTTACGATCGGCTTGCAATGAGACCAATTGTTGCATGTTTTTCTGGACAGGGAGCAGCAGGATGAGGTCGCCCGGCGCGACGGCGTGCTGAATGGTGAACGATAGCCGGCCGCGCTCAGCGTCGCCTGAAAACGCATCAACGTGCGCAGCCGCGCGGTTACGGCTGAAATCCAGCCATCGCGCCGCCGAGAGGATCGGCAGGCCATTTTCGACGCAGCTTGCCAGGACTCCCTCCCTGTAAAGTGCAGCGCCCGCGCGCCACGCGCCCGGCACAGCAAATGGGTCGAAGTGAAACTGCGCGCCGAGCGCGGCGTACGCGCCTGACACCGCGCGGCGTATCAGCCCATCGGCAATCTCGATTGCTTCATCCGGCGTCGAGCCCACAAAATTTGCACCCCAGGGCATCTCGATTACCTGCTCATCGACGAGATGCGTATTCTGCTGCCAGTTGTCGATCAGCCGTCCTTCAGCATCGACAAAACGCATGGGCAATCCGCTGCCCGTGAAGTAGCCAAAGGCCCACGTGCCATCATCGCGCTGAAAGGCCGGCCCAACGTGGTAATAATCCAAGTTCATGCGCACCGCGTACGCGGCCTGCACACGCGCCGTATCCGTCCATCCGTGCCACAAAACGCGGTGCGTGCGCGTGCTGTCGAACTCTCCATAGCCCAATCCGGTGAACTGTTGCCAGTAGCGCGCCCAGCCGATCTCCAGGCCGTCCTCCACGTATGGATGGAGCGCAAATTCATGGCCGCGCGCACGCCACGCGTCGGCGTGATAAGGCGTGACAACGTCGGATTGCGGGACAAGCTCACCCAGCACGGGCTGCTCATCCGCCCAGGCGCGCATTCGGCGCATGGCGCGGCGCACCGTGCTCGTCGGCAGCGGCGTGTAGTAGATCGACATCGTCCCGCCAAAGTGCTCGACGCGGCGCAGCGCTTCATCCACCACCGGCGCGGGGTTGTTGTGCGAATCCCCTGTGCAGACCAGGACGCTGTCGGCATTGGCCGGAAAATACCAGAGCCGAGGCAAAGGCGTCGCGCTCACTTCGTTCAGCAAGTTGACCAGCAGGCGCTGCTGTTCATCAGCCTGCGGGAGGTGGATGCGATCCAAATCGATAAAGTCCACAAACATGTCGCACGCGCGCAACCCTTCCAGACCGTCGGCCTCGACGCCAGCGTGCGCCGGTGGGCCTTGCCGCGTGTAAACGATGCTTTGCGCCAGATCGTAACACCAAGTTGCAACTGCCCCTCGCCCCAAGCGCCGATAAGCCACAGCCGGGGTCTGGCTGGCAACGCCGTCTCGGCTGCACAGATAAGCGACGGCTTCGGCTTCGCGCAGTTGGTAGTGATGCAGGGCTGCGTGGAATTGCAGCGCGCCGCTGGCGATGCCTTCCGCGCCAGTGGCGCCTGCCCACACACAAAGATACCCGTCGCTGGTTGCATCCTTGGCGCCGGTTAGACCGCACAGCGGCGCCAGCTTTGCATTCGGCTGGACTGCGACCAGCCCGCCGCCCGCTTCGACATAGTCGCGCAGCAACTCGATCTGGTCATCGGTCGTTGCTCCTGGCAGCATCATGACAACTGCAACCGATGCCAATTGAGACGGGTCAAGCGCCGCCAGGCGTTGGGTGTGTGCATAGGGCAGCCCTTCGACGCGCAAGATTTCCTGCCAGACAACAGGGTTGGCGTGGTCAGAATATGCGATCAATAGCGGCGAAACGCGCTGCGCATGATTGTCGGCAACAAAGATGGGCGCGCTGGGCATTGGACGGCCATTGCTGTCCAACACCAAGCGGCCGCCGGCCACGGCCGGGAGACTGGCGACGCCCGCCGCAATCGCCAGTTTCAGAGCATCGCGGCGGGTTAGCATCCAACGCGATCGCGAGACGCTTCTCGCTATTGGGCGGCGTTCGTACATAATGCTTCCTGCTGGATGAGCGGAAGATATAAGAGCTGGGCGTCGCTGCCTTGCGGCGCGTGTGTGGGCCTGACGCCTGGCAAGCTGTCCGGCTCAGGCGTAGGCGTGGCTGTTGGACAGGGCGGCAACGCGGCGGTCGCTGTCGGCGTCGCGATCAAGGTGCCCTGTCCTGTCGGCATCGCTGTTTCGGTTGGCGCGGTGTCGTCGGGTGTGGGCGTCACAGCCGGTGTGGGCGTCACGGTAGGCGAACCTGTCGCTGTCGGCGGAACTGGCGTCGCGGTCCCTGTGCTCGTAGGCGGAAGGGGCGTGTTGGTCGCCGTCGGCGGAACTGGCGTCGCGGTCCCTGTGCTCGTAGGCGGAAGGGGCGTGTTGGTCGCTGTCGGCGGAACTGGCGTCGCGGTCCCTGTGCTCGTAGGCGGAAGGGACGTGTTGGTCGCTGTCGGCGGAACCGGCGTCCACGTATTCGTAGGGAGAGGCGAACTAAAGGGCGTATCCGCATCGTAGATGGGGCCGGCAGGCGATCCCCCGTACGCACAGACGCCATGGCTGGGGTCATTAGTGGCGCCAGACGTATCAAACACGCTGCCTGTACACGCGCCAGCCGGTCCTTCATCAAAGTGATAGAGTCCCGCGGTTTGGCTGTCGGTCATAAACGGCGCGGTGGGCCGGGTGAAGGCAGCGGTGTAACGCGCCGCCGCCGAAATACGCAATTCGTCGATCCAGCCGCTGAAAGAGAGATAGGCCGCGCCTATATCGTGCTTCTCAGCGCCCAGCACGATGAAAGGATCGTTGGGCTTGGTAGGCGTGCGGCCATCTCTATAGCTGGCGTTACCGGCAGCGCCTTGCGCAGTCGCTTGCAAGGCGCCATCCACAAAGAGTTGCATCATACCATTCACGGTGCGACCAGCAGCGATATGATGCCACTGGCCGTCGGCGACGCTTTGACTGCTACAAACCGAGGTTCCGGCAGCGCCAACGCTCACGCCAAAGACGACACGCCCATTGCCCAGCGAGATGCCCAAATCGCCATAGTCGCCGCTGCCATCTATATCGCGGTCAAAGATGATATTGCCATCGATCCAGCCATCCTTTTCGTTGCATCTTGCCACGCCGCCATTCTCGCTCGGCAACGCCTTCAGCCAGAACTCGATCGTGAAATCCGTGGCCCCGACATCGACCGGGCGCGGCGGCGCATCAATAGGAATAAGCACGCGATCACGGCCGGGCGCGGCAAAGCCATTGCCGTACAGCCGCAACGCGTACCCGCTGCCCTGGGCCAGGGCCGGCGGCGGTGACGAGAAGGGCTTGTCCCACCTGCCCCAGATTCCAGCCGTTACGGCGACCAGCAGAGAGATCCCAAGCGATGCGAAAAAACCGCGATGACGGCGCGTTCGACTATCAGAATTGCTGTGCATTGGCCCTTCTGCTTGCCTCTTCAACGGCCTGCCGCCTCCCACGCGGGATCAGCCGCATCTGGGCTCGGGGACAGACCCAGTTGCCCTGGATTGCCAGCTGCCGAGCTATCCGCGGTCGTTTGGCCGCGACCTTCATTCAGCGCCCATTGACCAAGCGTATCAGCGTCGGGCGCGGGCAATGTGACGGGTGGCGTAAACTGCGCGGCATAGCGCACCCCCTGCGAAATACGGACATCGTCGAGCGCGCCCACAAAACGGTCATAGCCAGGGATGCCGCCGAAGCGCAATTTGCCAACCGCGCCTACGCCAGATGGCAGCGCCGCCATCGCGCCTGGCCGGCCATTGACAAACACTTGCGCGGAGCCGTCGTTATATATTCCTGCAACATGATACCACCTGCCGCCAACCAAGCGCGTGGCATGGCGCACTACCTGCCAGTCGGCATTCGTCGCCACCCAGAAGGATGGTCTGCCTGCATTCAATTCAAACGACCAGCCATGATTGTCGTCGGCTTGATTGACGATAATGGCGTCCAGCGAGCTGCTCGCCGGACGCACCCAAAACTCCACCGTCAGCACACTGCCATGCTCGACGCGGCCCAATACGACCACGTCATCGATGCCATCGAAGATCAACGCATTGTTTTGAGAGGGCGCCAGCGTCGCGGTGGCCGTCACCGGGAGAGAGGTCGGCGTCACCGCGAGAGAGGTCGGCGTCGCCGGCGCTCGCGTCGCGGTGGCTGGAACCCGCGTCGCGGTGGGCGGGGCTGGCAGAGGCGTTGGGGTGAACGCAGGCGTCGCAGGGATGGCGCCAAAAGGCGTCTCCTGCACATACTGAGGGCCTGCCACACCGGCGCCGCCGTAGGAGCAGACGCCATGCGTCGGCGCGCCAGAGACGGTGGCGCTGTCCGTCAGCACCCCGGTGCATGGCCCTGCCGGGCCTTCGTCGAAGTGATAGAGCCCCACCGTGTTGGCGTCAGGGATAAACGGCGTTCCCGCTGGCGTGAAAGGCTCCGCGTAGCGCAGCACGTTCGACAAACGCAATTCATCGAGCCAACCACTGAAAGAAGGATAAGCTGCCGGGTTTCCTACCGAAGCGCCGGCATCATGCTTTTCCGCGCCGAGCACAAAGAAGGGTTCGTTGCGACAATACCCGCCCCACGCGCCGGCCGGCCCCTGACAATACTCCGGCCCGCGATAGGATGCCGCAACACCATCGGGGTACGAGAGGTCACCGGCCGGCCCGGTCGCGGTCGCATCGAGACGACCATCGACAAACACCCAGAGCAGGCCATCGTTCATGCGGCGCTGAACTGCCACATGATGCCAGCGGTTGTCCAGCACATTGGTGACGCCACAAAGCGTGCGGGCTTCCCAATTCTGATCCGTGACGCCAAACACGACGCGACCGCCGCTATCGACAGAGAGACCGAATTTGCGTCCCTCCGAAAAGCGGTCGCGGTCAAGCACGATGCTGCCATCGATCCAATCCTCATTTTGCCCACAAACAACCGCCGCGCCGCGATTCTCAGCAAGAACGCCGCGCAGCCAAAATTCAATGGTGAAGTCGGCGCCGCCAATGTCGGTGGGCAAGCTGCCTGCTGTGCTCTCCACTGGTATCTTGGCGCGGTCGATGTCATCAACGCCGTGCCCGTAGAAACGCAGGGAATAGCCGCCATTTGTTTGCGCCTGTGCGAGGATCGTTGTTGCATGGAAGATGCCAGCCAGAATCGACAGCCCTAAGACTCCTGTCCCTATCCTGCGCATCCAGCGGCGCCAGTCACGTGTGTTCACGGTGGACCTCCCTTCTACTTTTTACTGATATTCTGCATCCAGTTGATCATGCTTTGCATGGCGCCACGATGATAACGCTGCACCCAGGCTGGATCGCTCCAATCGATCGGCGCGTCACTGATATCAAACAGCGTATGTTCGCTGTGATCGGCAATGTAATAAGTCGCGCCGTAAGGCCATTGTTGCTGATGCGCCGCGGCCGCCTGCACACTGATGGCGTCAAGATTGCTCTCACTGTCAGAAACGATGATATGCACAGGCGCGGCAATGGCAACGATGAGGTCCGGCCCCAGCAAGCTAGAGAGCAAGACCACCCCAACCGGCGGTTGAATGGCGGCGAATTCCTCAAAATGAGTGGCAAGATGCTCAGTGCCAATGCTCTGCGCGACAATGAACACCTGTCTCCGGTCGATGCCTTGCTGCGCAACCGCCGCCCGGTACGCTGCGAGGGCGTCTTCTGCTTCACAGCAGGCGTCGGCGCCCTCGCTTGCGCCGACGCCACGTTTGTCAAAACGAAAAACAGCAAACCTGGCGTCCGTCAACAATTCAGCCATGTAGCCGTAGGCGTCGCGCGTCACAGGCCCCGAATGGTGAATAATGAACACCAGCGGCGCGGTTGCTGGTGAGCGCGGCAGGTCAAGTTCGCCGGCCAAGGTCACATTGGCGGAAGCGAACTGGACTGGACGGCGCTCACGCGTAGAGAGTTCCAACATTGGCGTTGGATAGACGTCGCCGGTAAGGGGGTCAATGCGCGCTGGCGGCTGCGCCTCTGGCTGCGTCAAAAACGAAGCCGGTGAGACACAGCCGCCGCAAAAAAGGAGCAGCGTTAGTACAAGCAATAAGCCCGCACGCACCAAATAAGCTCACGAAACCTAACGATTGGCCGCGCCCCAGACGGGATCATCTGCGCCTGCTGCGGTGGAAGCGCCCAGCGTGCCGGTGCGTCCATTGGAGGAGCCATCCGCCACGCTTTGTCCGCTGCCTTCGTTAAAGGCCCATTGCGCCAAGGTATTGGCATCCGGCGCCGGCAGTATGGCAGGCGGCGCGAAGTTGGCCGTATAACGCACTGACGCAGAAATTCTTACGTCATCCAGGGAACCGCCGAAGTATGAATAGCCCGGCAGGCCGCCCATGCGCAGCCCGCCTGCTGCGATCCGCAATGTTGCGCCTACTGTGGCTGGCGTTGATGAGATGCCGTTAACAAAGAGGCGCACTGCACCGTTGTCATAGATTGCCGTCACGTGCGCCCATTGACCGGCAGGCAGCGCCGCGGGATAGAAGACGCCTTGCCAGCCGGCATCGGTCGACAGCCACAGGATCGGCCGACCTGCATCAAGTTCCAGCGACCACCCATTGTAATCGTCAGCTTCGGCCAGGAGGATGCCGCTGCTGTTTGCCGCCGCCGGACGCACCCACGCCTCGACCGTGAAGCGCGATGTGCTGACAGAGCGCGCCGCAGCGACAAAATCATTCACGCCATCAAAGGTGAGCGCGGAATTGGCGCCTGGCGTCGGCGTAGTGGTGGGTGTATTCGTCGGCGTGGGCGACGGCCCTGGCGTCGGCGTGTTTGTGGGCAGCGGCGTGTTCGTGGGCAGCGCCGTGTTCGTGGGCAGCGGCGTGTTGGTTGGCAACGGTGCAGTCGTTGGTGTTGCAGTCGGCCCCAGATTCGGGAAAGGGTACCCAGCAGTCCAGGCTGGATCAGTCGCCTCCACCTGATTTGAAGCGCCAAGGGTGGCCGTGTTCGGCGCACCAGCCGCGTCCGCGGCCAGTTGCCCCGCTGCTTCGTCGAAACGCCACAGATCGACTGTATTGGCGTCAACCCCATGAGGCGCCGTTGGCAGTGCAAAGGTTGCCGTGTAGCGTACAATATTAGAGATGCGCACATCGTCGAGCGCACCGGCAAAGGCGGGGTAGCCAGAGAAAGCGCCCATCTGCACCAGGGGACCTTGGGTAAGCGTGGCGCCGACTGCACCTGCGCCAGAAGCCTGACCGTTGACAAAGGTGCGCAATACACCGGCATTATAGGTGGCGGCGACATGATGCCAGACGCCTGCCGGCAATACAGTGGGATGGCTGATCGCCTGCCAGCCCTCGTTTGTCCTCACCCAGAAAATAATGCGCCCGTTCTCCATCTCAAAAGAATAACCACTGTCGTCATTGCCTGCCAGCAACACAATGCCGGTCTCATTCGCGGCGCCGGGGCGCAGCCACATTTCAACCGTTAAGGGGCCGCCTCCTGCGCTGGCGCCGGCGCTCAGGAAGTCATTCACGCCGTCGAATTGCAGCGCAGAATTGGCGCCAGGCATCACCGTCGGCATGGCAGTTGGCGTGGGCGGGATCGGCGTGGGGGTGAAGGTGGCTGTTGGCGGCAGCGGCGTGGGTGACGGGCCAGGCGTCGGCGTGTTGGTGGGCAGCGGTGTATTGGTCGGCGTCGGGGTCGGGCCGGCAAATTGTACGCTCACCGCGCGCACCTCTGGCGACTGCATCACGTTAGTCGTGCTGAGATCGAGACGATATTGGAAATACCGTGCCGCGGGGCTGTTGATGGCAGTGCCGCTCACTGGCGCCCATCCGCTCCAGTTCGCGCCATCCGGCGAAGTGCGCGTCAGCGCAACGACGCCCGTAGCAGCCGGCGCGTCAGCATCCATCACGAGGGTTCCCCACGGCGCGGCCTGTCCTGCATCGTAGACGCAGGAGGTGTAGCTGCCTGTCGCCGGGTACTGACCCACGCGCGCCCAGTCTACATTCATGGGGCTGACGCCGTAAGTCGTCGGTGTTTGATGATAGATGAAGGCCCAGGTATTGAGTGTAGGTGCACCGGCAATTGCCCCCTGGAACACGCCATCGATGTAGAAATCAGCGCTATCAGCATCCCACTCGACGCGGAAGACGTGATACTGAGTCAAGTCGTATGGTGGAATGTCGATGTTGATCAGCGGCGTAGTTTCATCACCATCGCGCCCGCGCAGGAACGTTGTATTGACATCACGTGTGACAAAAATACGCACCGAGCTATCGGGGGGATAGGTGGACGTAATGTCGTAATAGAATGGCGTCTGGTCGCGATAAAAGCCGATGTCAGGCCAGCCAGCATTGGCGCCGTTGACGCGCAGCAGGGCGCGCACTTCAATAAAGCGTGGCTGATATGGCTGAAAATTGAGCTGCGAGCGCAGCAGTGACCCGTCCAGGGTAACGACGCCGTTAGCAATCGTCGGCGGGATGGTGTACCACGTATTGGCGTAGTTGATAAACCAACGCCCTGTATCGATTGCCGTGCCGTTGAAATAATCTTCGAGGGTTGGTTGCAGCCGCACTTCACCGCCGCCGGCGTCACTCACACTGGCGCTGCTCAGCGCGGCGCAAGGCGCGGAAAAGTCATTCGCCGTCGTCTGCACGACGCCCGCAGCGCCAACGGGGACAAAACCCGACGCAGGAGTATTGGTTGGCGTACTCGTCGGAGGGGCGAAAGGTGTATTCGTCGGCGTATTCGTCGGCGTATTCGTCGGCGTATTCGTCGGTGTATTTGTCGGTGTATTTGTCGGTGTATTTGTCAGTGTATTCACCGGCGTGTTCGTAGCCGGACTGGTGGGCGTCGCGGTATCGGCTGGGATCGTTGGCGTATTGGTCGGTATTTCCGTGTTGACCGGCGTAGCCGTCGGCGTATTGACGGGCGCACCCACCGGCGCGTTTTGCAACGTGACGCTGCGCACTTCTGGCGACTGCATGACGTTGGTCGTGGCGAAATCGAGACGATATTGCAGGTACTGTCCGGCAGGGCTTGTCACCGCAGCGCCGGCAGTCTGCGCCCATTCCGTCCAATTGACGCCATCGGTCGAGGTGCGCGTCCATGCTGTTGCGGTGGCGCTCGCCGGAACGCTGGCGTCAAGGTCCAGACTCAGCCAGTTCACTGGCTGGCCCGCATCCTGCGGGCAGGAGATAAAGGAACCGCTCGGAGCATATTGCCCTGCACGCGCCCAATCGACGCGCAGCGGGCTGACGCCAGGATCAGCAGGCGTCTGGCTGTAAAGGAACGCGTACGTGTCAAGCGTGGCTACACCTGGCGTAGTGGCCTGTTGGACGCCGTCAACAAAGTAGCGCGTCTCAGCGTTGTCCCACTCCACTCGATACACATGATATTGAGTCAGGTCAAGCGCAGGAAGATCAACGTTATACGCAGGATTGGGGCTGACGCCATCGCGCGCGCCGGCAAAGATGGTGTTGTCCGGGCGGGTGATAAACAGGCGGAAGGCCGTGGCGTCGGTGGGCGCATTGGGATCCTGTGGCGCCAACTCTCGATAGAAACCCAGGTCATTCGGTCCGGAGGACACACCATTTATACGCGGCAAAGCGCGCGCCTCAAAGAAGCGCGGTTGCGTCGAAGCAAAGTTCATTTGTGAGCGTAGATACATGGCGTCAAGGGTGACGGCGCCATCCACAACCGTCACCGGCGCCGTGTACCAGGGGTTGGCGCTGCCCACCAGCCAGCGATTTGTATCCACTGCCGCGCCCGAGAAATAGTCCTCCAGCGTGGCGGCAAGCCGCAACTCGCCGCCCAGCGCATCGCTGACGGTCAACGCTGTGTTCGTGGCGCAGACTGGCGTAAAATCGCCCACGCTGTCGTGGACGATGACGCCATTCTGCTGAGCGAGCGCCACTGGCGTGAACTTCGCCTGGCTCGCCAACAAGACAACAAGCACACCCACAATGAGTAAGATGCTTATTGCCTGTCGGTTGGTCCGCAGATGGACGGCAGTCCATTTCTGCATCGATGAAAAGTCCAGGTAGGTTCCCATGTGCTCATTCCCCTTCAGGCAGTGTGCACAAGAAAATCACCCCGTCTCACCTGCATTCTCTGCGATGTTCCTTATCGACGCCCGACCCGATCCAGGGGGTTGTTCGACTTTAGAATAACAACAGCGGCATGAGACCAAGTCGCTTCCTTGTACGTCGTAATCTTGTCAATCGGTTGCAGCATATCACACCTGTTGCTAGAAAATCGCTTACAGCTTGCTGACATGCCCCATTTATTTTGGGCGCGCATGGTCGCTGCTTACTCTGACTAGTTTTATAAGGCGATTTCCTTTGCGAACCCGCTTGTGGGTGCGCGCGAAACGCGTCTGCTTGCGCGCTAGCGACGCACCCGCTTGTACCGGGCGTTGAACTGTTCGGCGTCGACGATCTCCACCTTGACGGGCGCTTTATACGATGCCAATCGCTCGCGGCAGAAGGCGCGCATCCGCTGACGAAATGCCGATGCCGGCTCCGGCTCCATCAGGTTCACGCGCGCCGTCACAATATTACCGGTGATTGGATGCGGCTCACCGAGCACAACGGCATCGGCGACATTGTCCATCTGCAACAAGACGCTCTCCACCTCAGCCGGGTAAACCTTCTGCCCACCGACGTTGATGATCTCGCTCTTACGCCCCAGGATGCGGATATATTCGCCATCCACTTCGACCATATCGTTGGTGTTGAACCAGCCCTCCGCGTCGAAGGGACTGGGCGCATTGAGATAGCCAAGCATGGCCGAATGCGCCTTGATCCACAGGATGCCGTCGACAATTTTGGTCTCGAAGCCTTCGCCACCCACCTTCACCCATAGCGAGCCGGAATCCTTCGATTTGGAGCGCAGAATGCCCAATTCCGAAAGCCCGTAGGTCTGCTGAAGTTTGATAGCGGGGAAAAGCGCGTGCATACGCGTCAGCGTGCTTGCCGGCATGACTTCGGTGCCGTAGGTGATCAGCTTGAGCGAGGAAAGGTCGTAGCGTTCGTACGCGTGTGACATCAACAGCAGATTCACAAAGGTTGGCGAGGTCGGCAGCATCTCCGCTTTGTGCATCGCGACGGCGCGGCAGACGATCTCCGGGTCGCGCTCCTGAATCGAAATGACGACGCCGCCGTTGGAGAGCGTGTACAGCAGCGTGTTGATGCCGCCGATGTGGTCGAGCAGCAAGAAGGTGATCGTGCGCATCTGCTGGCGCGTCACCTTGAATTTATCCAGCAGATGGGTGAAGTTGTGGAGCGCGGCTTTGCTCTTGCCGGTCGAGCCGGACGAAAAAAGCACCAGCCCCGGATCGCCGGTCTGACGAAGCGCCTCGATCAGTGGACTGTCGGCGCGGCGCGGCGTGCGTGTGAATGTCCAGCGGTCATGCTCGTCCACGCTGATGATCGACTCGACCTGTGCAACCTCCAGAAACTCCTCACGGTGCGCCTCCGCGGCCTTGGTGAGCGGCACGACAATGGCGCCGCGGTCGATCAGCGCCAGCAGCAGCGACACAGTGGCAGGCGAATAGTCGCCGTCCAATGTCACCATTTCTCCCGGCGCAATCTGATGCTCGTCAAGAAATGCACGCCAGAAGGAGACGCGTTCCAGGATCTCGCCATAGGTGGTCGCGCGGTCGCGCCAGATCAGACAGGGTTGCGCCGACCAAGCGGCCATGCGGCTAGTCAGCCACTGAATATGCTGGTGCATAAGCCTCCTCGATGCGAGTTTGGGAAAGCGCCGGCGCCACTAAAGCCGCTACTCCGTAAAACAACGCCGCAGCCGCCAGCGAGACTGTAAAGTTCGCTGCCATGCTCAGAATAATGACGGCGGTGGAGCCAAGCACGGAAAAAACGCCATTCATCCCCCACGCCCACGGTACAAGCTGAGGCGCCTGCAAACCGACTTCGCGAATGCCGGTCGGAAAAGGCATCCCCATGAAGAATGCCAGCGGTGCAATCAAGAGCACGCTGACTGCCACGCGCGCCACGTCCGGCAACCCCAGCAATGCCAAGAAAATGGGCGGCAGCGCAAACACGTACAGCAGAATCAACGCTGAAACCACCAGAATCATTAGTGACAGTCGCGTCTGCACCCGAAACCAACGCTGCCCCGCTAAACTGCCACACGCGGAAAACGCCAACATGCTGAAAATTGTCGTTGTGATCGCAAACGTTGGATAGCCAATGAAAAGCGTGAACCGTTGGATCAGCACGATCTGCACAAACATATAGGCCAACCCCAACGCGCTGAAATAGGTCAACATCTTGCCAGCGTTGGGCGTGGTCAAGCCGGCGCGCTGATTGCGCCACAAAGGGAAGACCACAAACACGACTGTTGCCAGCAGCGTGAACCCAAGCATCGCCAGCAGGATGATATTGCCCATCGGCACGCGTGCGCTCAAGTTGCCGCTGCGCGCCCCACCCTCCAGCAGGCGATCCCACTTGAAGTAGCTATAGTAGAACGGGTGATCGTCTGTGACCGGATAGATGTTGAACGGATAATTCTGTTCAAACGCACGCGGGTCTGCGGTGGTGAGATAGGCTGCATAGGCAGTGTCGCGCACCGTAAATGGCTCATGTAAAATTTCGAAGTCGTTGTCTGACACCCATTGCTGCAGCCGCTCGATCTGCGCCATGGTGAAGGGAGACGGCGAAACCAGCAGGTTAATGGCTGTGTTTGTGTCGTTTTCCACCACGACGATGTGCGCGGCCGGGTCGGCAACTCCGCGCTTGCGCAGCGCTTCCGCAGCCAACCCCACCAGCCGCAGCGTTTCGATCGGCGGGTCAGTGGCCGCGCGCGTCCAGGAAAAAACCCCTTGCGGGGTCAGTCGATTCAGCGCAAGCTCAAACGCCTCGACCGTGTAAAGGTAGGACTCGGAGAGCACATACGCACCGGTGTTCAGCGCCGCGATATTGTCCAACCCAATCCCCTGGATAACATCGAAGCGTTCGTCCGTGCTGGTGAGGAAACTGCGCCCCTCAGCCGTCAACACGTCCGTAACGCCCGACGCCAGGTTGCCGGTGAACTCAGCATACCGCTTGGTCACCAGGTCGATCATATCCGAATTAAGATCGATCGCCACGATGCGGCGTGCGTCGTAAAGGCGCGCCAGCAGAATGTCGATGCCGCCGCCAACACCAACCAGCAAGGTGGCCGGCGCTTCTTCGCTGAGAATATAGGGTGCGCTGATAATGGCGTGGCGGAGAAAATCAAAGCGGTTAAGATCGCCGTCAAATTCGTACAACCCCGTCATCGAGGTGCCATCGAGCGTGACAAAGTTGAGTGCATACTCTTCCCCTGCCAACGCCGCGCCCACATAGCGCCGGCTGATGCCGCCGACGATCATCGGCTCTTCCACCACTGTCTTGGGCGTGACATCGACGCGGCCTACCGGGTTCCAGCGCGTGTATTCGGGCTGGATGGCGTTGCTCTTCTCCAGGGCAAAGTGCAGCGGCTTGGACTCCGGCGTTGGCAAGTAGATGGGTTGAATAACAGAAAAGAGCAGCAAGGCGCTTTGACCGATCATCACCATTGGCGCGGCCCACCGCCAGCGCGCCTGAACGCCAAACAGCAGAGCAGCTACAGCCGCCAGCAATGCCACCAGGATGATAGCGCTCGGCGCGCTCAGCGCATGCACCACCCAGATAACGCCCAGCGTGCTGACGCCGGCGCCGAGCAAGTCCGCAAAATAGAGGCGATGGGCGTAATAAGACCAGACGCTGAACGCGCCGGCGACAACCATGCCGCCGAGCATAAAGGTTGCAAAAAGACCAGCAAAATAAATCGCCAGGCCAACCAACGTCCACAACACATCATCGAAGCGCAGCGGGTCGAAATGCACAAACACGATGATCGCCAGCATTGCCAGCGTGCTCAGGCTGAAGGCCAGCGCCAATGGGCCGAGCCGTCGTTTGATCACATCATGCCGCCAGCGCCGCACAGCCAGAAAAACGCCAGCCGCGCCACCGCCCAATAACGCCACCCCGACGATTAAGTAAGTGAAATGATGCCAGATCATGATCGAAAAAATGCGTGTAAATATTACTTGCAGCGCCAATATACTTGCCGAAACAAGCGCCACCCCCAGATAAACACGGAATCGATTCACAAGACTTTCCTCTTTGCACCAGGCTGCTGGCGGGCTAACTGACGCCGCCCAACGTGATCACCTGTCCAGTGATGTAATCGCTTTCCGGTCGTACAAAAAAGTCGATCACATTGGCGACATCTTCGAAACGGCCCAACCGCTTGACGGCCAGACGGTTGATAATGGCGTCGATCTTTTCCTGCGGCACTGCGCGGATCAGGTCGGTTTCGATCGGGGTCGGCGCCACAACGTTGGCGGTGATGCCGTAGGCGGCAACCTCGCGCGCCAGAATCTGCGTAAAGGTCACGACCGCGCTCTTGGACGCGGCGTAGAGCGCCTCGCCCTCCAGGTGCAACGGCGCCGCCACCGTGCTGATGTTGACGATGCGCCCGTAGCGCCGGCGTTGCATCACCTTGGCCGCCTCGCGACAGAGCAGAAAGACGCCCTGCACGTTGGTGGCAAAGATGCGCTCCGCGGTGGCGGCCGGCGTCAGCAGCACATGATTCATTGACGCGATGCCGGCGTTGTTGACGAGCACGTCCAGCCGGCCAAATCGCTTGTGAACTGAGGTCACCATCTTGCGCACATCCGCCTCGTGGGTGACATCGACGCAAAAGTGTGTGTAGTGCTCCAGCGACCAATCTGGCTCGCTGCGGCTGCAGCCAACCACCTGTGCGCCGCGGCGCACATAGTGTTCGGCCAGGTAACGCCCGATCCCCTTGCGCGCGCCGGTGATCAACACTACGGCGTCGTTCATGCGCCTTGCTCGGCCACCAACTGCATCACGTAATCGGCGAGCGCGCTGATCGACAAGAATGGGCTGCGCGTCTGCGACATTGCCCGGTCGTCGGCCAACATGATGACGATGTCGTAATCAGCCTCCAGCCGTTGTTCTGTCTCGACGATCAGCGTCACCAACCCCATCGAGTCGAGCACCGCTGACCGTCCGATCAAGCGCGTGTTTTCATCTAGCGCTGGCGTTTCTTCCGGGGCGACGCCTTCCAGCACATCCTGCAGCGCGGCAAGAATTATCTCGACGACCTGTTGGCGGCTTACTGCCTGTTGTGTAATTTCCATAGGTGCATTCCTGTTTTCTTTTGTTCACACCAAGGCGCCAAAGACACAAAGGAAGCCTTGCCATTGCTTTTCTCCGCGTTCTCGCGCCTCTGCATGAGACTGCTGCTTGTCACTGGCGTTGATACAACTCATACTGCCCAAGCGATTCGACCAAGCGATACCCTTCAGCAGCCAGCCGTTCCTGCGGATAAACATCCACCCAACGTGAGAATTCGCCGACGAGAACATACTCGGGATCGAGCGCGGCAAAATCGTATAAGTCAGAGACCGTTGTCTCCCCCAGCCACTTCTGACGGACGGTGCGGTTCAGCAGCAACTGCGGCGGATAGTGGTAACGGTGATCGGTCAGAAAGCCCATGGGCGGCTCCCAGGTTTCGACCAGTGCGTCCAGCGGCGCCACAGCATTCATGACCTGCGCCATCTGCGCCGAGTCGTCGGGCGGCGCCGTGGCAATACGCAGCGCCAGCCGCACGCCCGGCGCCACGATGATGGCAGCCAGCAACAGCAGCAGTGCCAGTCCGGCATAGCCGCGCACGCGCTGGCTGCGCTCCTTAGTCGCCTGCCAAAGCCGCCTACTATTGAAATTGGCGGTCAGGTTGGCGAAGGTCAGCGCCACGAAAAAGGTTGCAAAAGCCAGCCCGACAAAGGCATAGCGCAGCCAGCTTACCGACGCCACCACGTACCACACCAGATTGATGATCACCAGCCCGTACAGAATCGCCAGTTGATAGCGGCGGTCTTGATTTGAAGCAGAGGATCGCATCTCGGCCATAACGCCGTGTGGTCGCACCAGCCAATAGAGGCTGTAGAGCAACGCCGGGAAAAGCATCCACAAAAAGCTTTTGGCGCTGAACAACTCCTCCAACGCACGGAGCATCAGAGTTTGAGAAAAAACCGCAGCAGCGCCCGCGCTGACCTCGCGGAGCGTCGCCAGATTTTCGCTGATCGTCGCGGGTCCCAAGTAGATCAGGGAAAAGATCTGCCACGCGCCAAAGATCAGGCCGGTCACGATGCCTGGAATCAGGAACATGCGCTGCGGCAACTTAAAGAAGATCAGGTTCAACCCCCAGGCCAGCAGCAACGCGCTGCCCAGCACCAACAGATATTGATACTTGGTGACAACGCTCAAGCCCAACAGCAGACCGGCCAGCGCCAACTCCCACCAACGGGCGCGGCGCCAGCGCACAAACCAGAGCAAAAAGCCCGCGGCCATGAAGGCCAAGCCCGGGACTTCGCCCAGCACCTGCCGGCCAAACTCCACCATGTCGATGGCGGGCGAGGTGAGCAGCAGCGCAGCTACGATCCACGCCGCGCGCACGCCCAGCAAATGCCGCGCCAGCAATCCCATCAACACAAGCGCAATCGCCAGATAGGCAACCATCACCAAGCGAGCCTGCAACAGCCCGATGCCAGTCACCTGGAACATGCCGGCTATCGGCAGCATCACCGTCGGGCCGACGCCGATCGTCGGCCCAAAGTGGCGCAACCCCTCGCTGCTGTAATCGGCGTAGACGCCCATCGTCACCAGCGCCTTGGGCACGTGCAGGTGCGAGCCTTCGTCAAACCAGGTTTTAGGGTAGTCGGTAAGGTTATAGAAAAAGAAAAAAAGCAGGATCAGCCCGACGCCCAGGGCAGTGGCCACTTTAAGCCAGCCAGCTGATCTCCCTGATGCGTCCAACAGTTGAGCTGTCGTCGATGTTGTTGATGCTGTCGATGTCGCCATAATGTCCTGTTTCCTATCCACGTTTTGCGCCAACGATTTCAAGCCGCCATTGCCACAGGCATTGCCAGCGCGCGCTGAATCGACGCCGCTGCATCATGTCCATGCCGGCTGACCGATTCGCCATTCGTCAACGCTGGATAGATCTGCGCTGTCGTCACCAGAAAGAGCGAGCGCACTGGCGTTTCCACGGCAGGAATGAGGTGAACCGAGTTCAGACCGTGCAATGGTTCGACGTAGCGTTCGCGATGCACCAGGAAATAGCGCACCGCTGCATCGTCAAACTCTGGGAACATGGCATGTAGATTCTCCATCCACATCGACCTGATCTCTGCATCGGATTTAGCGCTCAACGTGCTGCCCGGCGCGGTGTACTTGGGCAGATAAACCAGATGGTGTCCACCCACAAGCAACGGGTCGATATAGCTGGTCGTTTCGATGACGCCTGTAAAGGGAATGCGCTCGTCAGTGATGTTCAGCGTCCAGTAGCCGGTCAGCGGACGATCCAGCACCAGCAGCGGGCAAACGATGCCGAGATAGTCGGTCTTGCTCAGAAACTCGTGATATTCCGGCGCGGCGTCCGGGATCAACCGTTTGAAGATCGGCACTTGCGATGTCACCGCGACCGCGTCAAAGGTGTGCACGCCATCGGCCAGCCGCACGCCGGTCGCGCGGCCGCCTTCGATGCAGACTTCCTGCACCGGCGTCGAAAGGTGAATGCGCCCACCCGCGGCTTCGATCCGCTCCGCCATCGCCTTGATCAGCGTGATATAGCCGCCGATGATGTGGCCGGCGCCTTCTTTCTGGCTGGCGCCCTGTCGCGTCGACTTGACGCGCACGAGCCGCGACCAAATCCACGTGGCGGGCACGTTGCGAAAGTCGCCGTCGAATTTGGCCGCCAACATCGGGCGCCAGATATTCTGATAGGTGTTCTTGCCACCCAGCCGGATCAACCACTCTTCGACGCTGACGCCCTCCAGCTCCTGCCAGTCGCGCACACGTTGTGCAGCCAAGACGGTGATGCCCAGGCGCAAGCGGTCGATCCAGCCGAGCGGCGGGAATTTGAGAAACTCGACGATGTTATTCATCGAGTAGATCGCATGGTTGTAGTAGAAGCCAGTGCGCGTCTCCTTGAAGCGCATCTGGTCGGCGATGCCAAGCTCCGTGCACAACGTATTCAGGTAGGCGTCGCTCGGCAAAATGGCGTGGTAGAAGCGGTCAACTTCCACGCCGTCGGGCAGCGTCAACGGTCCTGCCAGCCCACCCAACGTGGCGGACGCCTCAAAAACCTCAACGGTCACCCCCGCGCGCGCAAGATAATAGGCCAGGGTGATCCCCATGATGCCGCCGCCAACAATTGCAGTCTTCAATAGCGTATCCTCATTCACTCAGAATTGCCGCGATCTTTTGCGCGGCCGTCCCATCGCCCAACACCGGTGGATGCGCGGCCGGCGGCTGGAAATGAAACCAGGCATCGACGATCTTCTGGCAGTCGGCGCCGACAAGCACATTCCAGCCTGCCTCCACTGTTTCCGTCCACTCGGTTTCGTCGCGCAGGGTGAGACAAGGCTTGGCAAAATAGTAGGCCTCGCGCTGCACGCCCCCTGAATCTGTGGCGATCAGCCGCGCATGTTCCTCAAGCACCATCATGTCATAATACCCGGCCGGTTCGATGGCCAGCACATGCGCTCCAAAGCTGGCGCCAATTGCCTCCAACGCCTTGCGCGTGCGTGGATGCACCGGAAAGACAACCTGCTCGCCGACCGCGTTCAGCGCATCGACGATCGCTCGCAGACGCTGTGGATCGTCGGTGTTGTTGGCGCGATGCACGGTGACGAGGGCGAAGCGCCCCGGCTCCAGCTGCAAGCGCGCCAGGATGTCAGACTTGGTGCGAGCGAGCGCTCGGTAATGCAGCGACGCATCCAGCATCACATCGCCGGTCACATGCACGCCTGCCGTAATTCCCTCCGCGGCCAGGTGCGCAGCCGATTTGGTGCTGACGCAGAAGCAGCGATCCGAAAGGTGATCAGCGACGATGCGGTTGATCTCCTCTGGCATGTGGCGGGCAAAACTGCGCTCGCCCGCTTCGATGTGCATGACGGGGATGCCCAGCTTGCTGGCGGCCAGCGCGCCGGCGACAGTTGAGTTCGTGTCCCCGCGGATGATGATGGCGTCGGGCGCTTCCTTGAGCAACACCTCCTCCATCCCGACCAGCATAGCTGCGGTCTGCCGCGCATGGCTGCCGGAGCCTGCCTCCAGGTTGTAATCTGGCGCGGGCACGCCCAGCTCGTCGAAGAACGTCTGCGACATGGCGTAGTCGTAGTGTTGGCCGGTATGGACCAAGACCTCGGTATGGTGCTTGCGCAGCGCCCAGCTTACCGGCGCGGCCTGGATAAACTCAGGCCGTGCGCCCACCACGGAAACAAACTTCATCGTACATCCTTTATTTTCTCAAACATTTCAGCAGTAAACACGCGATCGCAGGTGCGTCTACGAACCACTGCGCGAGATCAGGAAAACGCCGAGCATAACCACCAGCGTGCCCGCAAGCCGCAGCGGCGTGATGTTCTCGTTGAACAACAGCCACGACGCCGTCAGCATGACCACATAGCTGAGGCTGGCAAAGGGGTAAGCGAAGCTCAGATCAACGCGCGACAGCGCGGCTAGCCAGAAAACCGTTCCGCCGACATATAGTGCCAACCCGCCGATGATAAAGGGGTTGGTGAAGATCCTGAAGAGCGTCGGCGCGAGATCGTGGGCGCTGAGTGTAATCTGTCCTGTCTGCATCATGCCATACTTGAGCGTGATCTGGCCGATAGCCCCAGCGATCACGCTGACGAGAATGTAACCGATGGCGACCGTCATGATCTGTTTTCTCCCGTTGAGTGCTTGTGTAGTGGTTTCCATGATTGTCCTAGGTTCTGGGTTCTGAGTCGATAGTCAAGAGACTGTAAATCGAGGTGCGTCAGCCGGCGGCGAGTTTTTGGCCGGCGTCCGCCGCTTGTTTGGCGGGGGCAAGACCTATGCGCCGCAACAGCACCTGCCCTTGAAAGCCTACATGGGCGCGGATGGTGCGCATGATCTTGGCCTTCGATGCGCCGAACGCTCGCGAGTAAAGCGTCGTCGGGTATTCGGCTACTTTGTAGCCCGCCAGCATGGCGTTGACCATCAGCTCTGTCCCCGCTAGAAAACCGTCTGATGTGAAGGGTATTTTCTCGATCACTTCACGTCGATACGCGCGGAAGAGCGCCGTGTAGGTGTGAATATGGCGATCGACCAGCACCCGGTACAGGAGCGAAGAGCCTTTGCTCAAAAAGATGCGATAGCCTGGCACATTGGCGATGGCGCCGCCGGGCGCATAGGGCGACGCCGTCACGATGCTGACGCCTGGCTTGAGACAGGCCAACAGCGCCGGGATCGTCTCGAAGCGATAGGTGCCGTCGCTGTCGGTCGTGACGATCACCTCGCCGGCCGCTGCGCCCAGTCCGGTGCGCATGGCCGCGCCCAGCCCACGATTGACGACGTGCTGCTCAAAGCGAAACGTCACGCCCGGCGTTGCGTTGGCGGCGAAGGCCCCCGTCAGGGCGGCATAGGTGCCATCTTTGCTGCCGTCATCGACAAAGATCACCTCGACATGCTCGATCAGCTCGCCGCCGGGCAGCCGTGAACCCACCAACTGCTGGGCAACTGGCACGAATTCAGCATTGAGCTTATCAACATTGTCGGCTTCGTTGTAACAGGGAATAACAATCGACAACAGCACAGGCATTTCTCGCTTTCTAAACTTCAGCGTTTAATTCAGCTTGCAAAGACAGGCTCCGGATTGGCTGCCGCCGGTTCGGCTGGGGCGAAGCGTCCATCGGCAGAGCGAGCATCCGGCATACGCTTTTTGATCAGCGTGCGGATGGCGTCGGCCAGGCGCAGCGTGCGCAGACCATGTTCGGCGGTCACGAGCGGCTGGCGCTGCGTGCGCACGCAGTCAACAAAGTGTTCCAATTCGGCGTGCAGCGGTTCGGCAATCGGCACTTGAATGCGCTCCACGATGCTTTCCTGCCGGTACTTGGCCCCGCCACTGCGCGGGTGATTGATGTATTCACCGACAGTGCGATAGTGCACCTGCACTGACTTGTTCAGCAGATCGCCCTCAATATACGCTTCCAAAGCCGTCACGTCGATCGAGCGCACCTTTTGCTCGGTCACGCGCGAGGCGGTCAGGGTCAGCATCGGCCAGCGGGCAAACTTGAGGTTCACCGTGGCATAGTCGATGGCGCCGCTGTAAGCAGTGAAGCCATCGGCTTCGATGCGCACAGGGTCGGCGCCGGCCAGATCGAGCGCCAGGTCGAGATCGTGGATCATCAGATCGAGCACCACATCCACATCGGTGTTGCTGCCCACATAAGAACTGAGGCGCCGGAAATTGACCACCAGCGGCGAAAGTCCTTCCAACACATGCTTGAGCTCACCGTAAGTGGGGTTGAAGCGCTCGATGTGTCCGACCTGCACGATGCGACCTGTTTGCTCAGTCAGGGCCACCAATTCCTCGGCCTGCATCCAGGTTTCGGTAAAAGGTTTCTCGACAAAGACATCCAGCCCGCGCGCCAGACAGGCAGCCACGAGCGGATGGTGCGTCGGCGTTGGCGTGGCGATGCTGACGGCATCGACGGCATCCAACATCTCATCCAGTTGCGAAAATGCCGTCACTTCGTACTGCGCAGCAAGCTTGCGGCTCGCTTCCGCCACCGGGTCATAGATGCCCACCAGATCGGCATGGCGCATTGTCGAGTAGACGCGTGCGTGATTTCGTCCCATGCGGCCTGCACCCAACAGGCCAATGCGTATTCGTTCCATATTTTCCTCCTTAGACGAGCGCAGCTTCGCGCACTGTCGCAATCACTGCATCCGCAATTTGATCCAACTCCGTCTCCGTCAACGCCGGATGGACGGGCAATGACAGCACCTTGTGGCTGGCAGCTTCCGCCACTGACAAAACATCGGTATAGCCGCGCTCCTGGTAGACCTGTTGTTGATGAATAGGCGCCGGATAGTAGATGCCGTAGCCGATGCCGCGCTCACTCAGGCCGGCAATGACCTGCTCCCGATGCGCCAGCGCCACGGTGTATTGGTGAAAGACATGGGTGGCGCCCGGTCGCACCTGCGGCGTTGCGACGCCAGGGATGCCCGCAAGACGCCGGGTCAGATGGGCCGCGTGCTGGCGGCGCTGTTCGTTCCACGCGTCGATCCGCGTCAACTGCACCAAGCCGATCGCGGCCTGCAAGTCGGTCATGCGGAAGTTGTAGCCCAGCGCCTCATGGACATAGCGCGTGCGCATGCCATGCTCGCGCAGCAGACGCATCCGTGCGGCGAGTTCAGCGTCGTCCGTGGTGATCATGCCGCCTTCGCCGGTGGTCATGTTCTTGGTGGGGTAGAACGAGTAGCACGCCGCGCCCCACGCGCCTAGTGGCTTACCATGCAGCGTGGCGCCATGCGCCTGGCAGGCATCCTCGACAATTGCCAGGTGATGGCGTGCGGCGATCGCGGCGATGGCCTCCATGTCACACGGCTGGCCAAAGAGGTGCACGGGAATAATGGCGCGCGTCCGCGGTGTAATCTGCTGCTCGATGGCCGCCGGGTCGATGGTGTAATACACTGGGTCAATGTCGGCAAAACGTGGGGTTGCGCCAGTGTACAGAATGCAATTGGCCGACGCGATAAAGCTGAAGGGCGTGGTAATCACCTCGTCGCCGGCGCCGATGTCATGGGCGAGAAGAGCGACGTGCAGCGCGGTCGTGCCAGAGCTGACGGCCACTGCATAGCGAGCGCCCACCCATTCTGCAAAGCGTTCCTCGAACTCGCGCACGCGTTTGCCCTGCGCCAGTTGCCCCGAACTCAGCACCTCCAGGACGGCCGCTTTTTCTTCTTCTCCGATCAATGGTTTTGCAATCGAAATCATTTTGAATCTGCTCCAATGTCAATGGTGGATCCACAGCGAGAACAATGACCGCACCCCTGCGCATCGACCACGAGCCGCGCGCCGCAGGCGCATACGTAACCGACCAGGCGCGCGGGCACGCCAAGCACAAGTCCATGTGCAGGCACATTGTGGGTGACGACAGCGCCGGCCCCGATCATGGCAAAGCGCCCGACCTCCACCCCCGTCACCACGATGGCGCCAGCGCCGACGGAAGCGCCATAACGGATCACCGTCTCGCCCACTTCCCAGTCGCTGGCGCTCTTCAACGAGCCATCCGGGTTGATCGCCCGCGGATAGAGATCATTGGTCAGACACACTTGCGGGCCGATGAAGACGCCATCTTCGAGCGTGGCGCCGTGATAGATCAGCGCGCTGTTCTGAATTTTGACATGGCTGCCGATGCGCACATCCATATCGATGTAGGCGTCTTTGCCCACAACGCAGCCCTCGCCCAGCACCGCGCCCTCGCGCACCTGTGCGCGGTTCCAGATGCGCGTCCCCTGGCCGATTTTCGCCTCAGCCGAAACCTCAGCCGTCGGATGAACAAAGAAGTTGCTCATCGCGGTGACTTGCACGTCATTCTGCCCGTTGGAAGGCTTGGATAGCATTGTCCAGTTTCTCCACTTGCTCCGGTTGCCCAAACGCCTGATACCACCATTCCCGCACCATGAACTGACCCTGGCCGAAATCCAACCCTTGCCACATCTGCACGGCGCCATTCACATTTCCTTCGAGCGCCAGCACTTCACCCAACAATTGGCGCGTGGCGCGATCGTAGGGCGCCACTGCATATGCGGCGGAAAGATGATCCTTGGCCTGCTCAAAGCGGCCCTGCGCCAGGGCAATTGCGCCGAGACGGCGATGGGCGGTCGGTTGTGCGGGATTCAGCTCCAGTGCAGTCGCGAAGTGCGCTTCAGCAGGCGCCAATTCCAGCGCCTGTTGCCGGCGCACTTGATCTTGAAAAGACCATTCCGGCCCATGATATAGACCCAACTCGGTGCGCGTTTGCAACACGGCGCCCAGATTTGCCTCCCAGCGCGCAGGCGCACCTGGCATCAACACAGCCACCAGCAACGGCAGCCCTATGCCCGCGACAATGCCCACCCCGAGCGCGACGCCGGATGCATGAGTGACGCGGTGCACATCCGCAGCAGCATAGACGCTCGACGCGCTCCAGAGCAGCAGGGACGGCGTATAGAAAACCAGCCCCGCCAACGCACTAAAATAAAGCTCCGCCTCGAACAAACTATGCACCAGAAATGCCGAAAGCGAAGCCAAGCCAGCCACCAACAAGGCGCGTTCCGATGGGTTTGCCACCCGCAACGCCCCCCAGGCATACATCACCGTGGCGCCCGCCAGCACGAGCCATGCCAGCAACGCGGGTGCGCCCTGCTCCAGCGCCACCTGCACATAGAAATTATGTGCATGAAAAAGGTAGGGCACGTGCAGCAGATAGGCATAGGTGGCATAGACCATTGCCGTTGCTGCCAGGCCACTGCCGGTAAAGAAATAATCCTCGATCAGGGGCAGCGAATCGCGCCACAGAGCAATCCGGCTGAACGCCGAACCACCCTGAGCGCTGACGCCAAGCTGCGCATCGAATTCAGGAAAGGCGACCACGGCCACATAAAATCCCAGCGCGCCCAATATTGCCAACACTGCAAACCCGTCAAGAAGCCAGAGGCTGAGTGGCCGGCGGCGTGACCGCTGATAAAGCTCAGTGCGCACCACCAGATAGAGGGCGAACACTGCCGCGCTCATGATTCCGAGCCACGCCCCGCGCGAGCCTGTCAAAGCGAGCGCCGCCGCACCAGCCAGCAACGTCACTATCCCCATTGCACCGATCAACCAGCGCTGCTCGGCCACGCCCAGCCAAACGGATGCAGCCGCCACCGGCAAGCCAATTGCCAAGATCTGCGCCACCTGGTTATCGCTGAAAGAAACTGGCGGCCATGACAGCATGTCATTTTCGGGCAATGCCGCACGCAGCCATTGGGCGAAATACAAGAGCGCCGCCACAATGATCATCAAATTGGTGATGGCTGAGAGCCAAACGCTTGTCGTCCGCCAGGAAAGACGGCTGCCGATAAGCGGAGCAATCAGCACCACAAGCACACCGCTTAACAGCATAAAAAAACGATTGAGGGCAGCGGCCCCGTCATAAGCTGCCCATACGCTGACAACAGTGGCGGCCAGAAAGCAAAAGGCAGCCCCATACACTGCACCGAAAGAAACGGTTCGCAGCCTCTCTGGAATCTCTACGGTAGTCAGTATTTCTTGACTTGCCAAAGTCCTGGTTGCCTGTTGCATCAATCACACACTATCGTAAACATGTTGGCCATCTACTGCCACGATTATAGCATTCACACCTCTCGCGCATCTCTTACAATCTGCTGACAGCCATGACATACACTGCGGGACGCATGATGCACGGCAAAAAAGAGCGCCGGGCCATCCGCATGGATGACCCGGCGCAGCAATTCCGGAAAGACAGCGCAATTTGCACTTTTCAGTCTGGCGTCCAGATGCGTGATCTGGCCAGGCGTCGAAAGGCTGTACTACGTTTTGGAGAATTGCAGCATCTGCCAGCCCACATTGATCGCGCTCTTGGCGCCTTCCCAAGTATTCAAACCCTTAAGGAAAGTCATCATGGGGCCAGGACGCAGCGACCACTCGCGCGTCGCGCGCTTCTGCCAATATTCCATGCGCTCAGCGCTGAGGTTTCCATAATCAAGCACGGTCGATTGATCCATATCGACCTCTTCCCACTTGGTGCCAGGCCGGAACCAGTTGTTCTCGACGACCTCGTAAAAGAAGGGTGTGCCTGGGTACGGGGCGGCGATGTGGAAGAGTGCGATGTCCACGGGCAGCTCCTTGGAGTAGGCCATTGTCTCCTGGATCGATTCTTCTGTCTCACCGGGCAGGCCGATGATGAAGTAGCCCCAGTTTTTGATGCCGGCTGCTTTTGCCCACTTGAGCGCTCTGAACGCCTGTTCCTTCTTGTAGCCTTTGCGTGCACGCTTGAGCACCATTTCGTTGGCGCTCTCGATGCCCCAGGAGATCAGCCAGCAGCCCGCCTGCCCCATCAGCCGCAGCATCTCTTCGTCTACATAATCGACGCGGCTGTTGCAGGTCCAGCGGATCTTGACGCCGCGCGCAATGATGAGCTTGCACAGTTCCACGACATGCTCGCGATTGACTGTAAACAGATCAGCGTACATGTGGATATTTGTAATGCCGAGTTTGCCCAGATACTCCAACTCATCGACGATGTTTTCGGCGGAGCGCACACGCACCGAGTTTTGATAGCTCACATGCTTGATGCAATATTTACAGCCAGCCGGACAGCCGCGGCTCGTCACAATGAAGGTAAATGGCCCCTTGATCATCGGCATACGCTGTTTGTCGAGCGGCAGCCGCTCGTGCAGCGGTATAGGCAGATCATCCAGGTTGGGGATAAAGGGGCGGTCTGGATTGATGACAATCTCATCACCGTTGCGCCAGGCCAGCCCCAGGATGTTGGCGCACGCATCTCCGGATTCTACAGCAGGGAACGCATCGGTCACTTCCTGAGCGCCCACGCGGCGATGCTGCGGCTTACTCGTTTCCATCAGCATTTTGCTGACGCGCGGGTTGGAAGGCGATTTTCCTTCGAAGGCGTCGAGCAGTTCGCGCAGCGTCATTTCCGGTTCGCCGCGCAGCACGAAATCCAACGCCGGGAAAGGCCGCATTGTCTCGATTGACATCGGCGTAACATGCGTGCCAAAGGCCATGGTTTTGGCGCCGAGCGACTTAGCCAGGAAGACGCCGTACATGTCGTTGCGCAACGTGGGCGCGGTCACCTGCGTGAGGTAGTACTTGGGGCGTTTTTCATCGAGCAGCTTTTCAAACTCCGCCCACCCCATGCGCAAGGCATTGGCGTCGATGATCTCCACCGTGTATTCGGGGACGAGCAGCGCGGCCAACTGCGCCAGGCTGACCTGCGGCCAGATCATGTTCTCGCGCGAGCGTCGACCAACGCGATGCTGGCTGCGAATCCAGATCGCGCCGTCGGGCGTCGGCGGGTTGACGAGAAGCACGTCCACGGAGCCGGGCGGGCGCGTCGATGAGGTGAGCGTCTGCACACTGGCGCCGGCATCTGGAAAGTGTGAGGGGCGCACCGGCGGGATGCGCCGCGTCCCTAAGTTATCGCGAATATCTTCCGCAAGCTCGATGTTGGGCTGTTTCCCAGTTTGGGTCAATTGGTCAGTCATTCAGATTCCTCCACAAAAAAATCTATCGACGGGGATGGCGGCCTACGCCTGAGGCTGCAAACGATCGGTGCGAATTTCAGGACGGGACGTCTCAACTTGCGGAGTCGTCTCCTTGCCAAGCAAGTCGCTGGCAGCCAGGTCTTCACGAATGCGCAGCGCGTCCAGCGTTTGCATCTGCACCCAGGAGACGAGCAGTTGCAGTCCCATCAGGCTGAAGACGGCGCTGGCCAAATAGTAGAGCCAGAGTTGCATCAACGTGGCGCCCAACAGCGTGGCGACAAAGCTGCCAATCCCGATAAGCAGACCGAGCAGGAGAATGGTCAGACCAGCCCAGCCGAAATGTTGCTCCCAGCGCACATTGAAAAGCGGTTTGCCCCACAATCCCTGACGCACCGGTGTTTTATGAAAGAGCGCCACAAAGTAGTTGAAGCTAAAGCCTAATGCGATCAGCATCACGCCACCCACGGAGAGGACAAGCGCCGAAAAGAGGGCAAACGCACCCAGCGGGCTTACATCTTGCACACCTTGCAGCCGATACCAGATCAGAGCAAGTCCGATGACCGCGGCAATGCTAAAACTGACCATCCCTATCAGGCCAAAGGGCCGCGCTGGATTATAGTTGAGCGCGGTCCACACGATCGACTGGCCAAACCGCATGCCGTCGTGTACGATGCTGAGTTTGGAGCGGCCGATGCGCTCGCTGTACGGGATAGGAACCTCGATCATCTTCAAGCGCTCGTGCAACGCGCGCGTACTCATCACAGGCGTCAGGTTGAGGCCATCGGGCAGCGGATAAAGCTGCGCCAAGATGGACTTCTTGAAGATGCGCATACCGCTGGCCGAGTCGGTAATGTTCGAGGCGCTGATGATATTGACGAGGCGCGCAAAGATAATATTGCCGATGCGCCGTGTGACCGGCATCTGACTCTCCGCGCCGGCCATGCGCGAGCCGATGACGAGGTCAGCGTCTTGCTCTTTCGCGGCCTTCACCAGGGCAGGGAAATACTCCGGCGGGTAGGTGCCATCAGCATCCAGGAAGCCCACCCACTCGCCAGCAGCAGTCGCAAAGCCAGTCTTCAGCGCGGCGCCATAGCCGCCATTCTTCGCATGTTGCACAAGCGTCGCGCCAGGCTGCGAGCGCACCAATTCCGCCGTACGATCACTTGACCCATCATCGACCACGAGCAATTCCAGTGTGTCGACGCCTACCTCGCGCAATGCATCGCGCACGGCAAGCACGCGCTCCATAATCGAACGGATGCCATCTTCTTCATTGTAAGCCGGAATCACCACCGATAATGTTGTCATTTGCGTCGCCTTCCTTCAAATTTAACCAAACTGTCACTTCCCATGATTGGCTTTAGTAATGCACCTTTTTCGCTGACCCTGTGCCCTGTCCGCGCTCTATTGTACGGAGAACACGCGCTGGCGTGCCGCCAACTACAGCGAAAGGGGGTACATCTTGTGTTACAACGGCGCCGGCCGCTACAACCGCCCCTTTACAGATGCGTACGCCATCTGTTATGATAGCTCCAGCACCAATCCAGACATCATCTTCCACCACGATCCCTTCAGCGGTGATGCCCTGCTCGACCATTGGTCGAGTCGGATCGTCGAATACATGATTAACGGCCAGCATCTGCACCATCGGCGCAGTGTAGACTCGATCGCCGATAGTGATGCCGCCTTGACCACGCAGCACATTGAGTTCGCCGATCAAACTGTTGGCGCCAATGCGAATAAATGCGTGAGGCAATGAGCGAAAGTTATACACATGCAGCACGGCGCCATGCATGACAAAGGTGTTGTCGCCGATTTGAATGCCTGCCGGGCAACCGTGCAAATAGACGCCTTGATCGATGTAAACATTGCGGCCTAATGTAATGTTGTCCGCAAAACGAATGCGGACGCCATTCTCAACTGCCGCAATTCCCTGCATTCGTAGAACAAACCGATAAACGACTGCACGTAGTCCGATTCCAATAACAGTCGGGATCCAGCCAAAGATAGCAAAAATCAGTTGTTCGATTAAGTATCTTTTTACGCTACTTGCCTGCCTACTGATGTAGAGCAGCAATCCTTGCCCTGAGCTTTCAGCATCATTCATGCGGGTCATGCAATCACCAAGATTCAGATCAATCCGCTTTTGTGTTGATCCAGTGAACCAAGCTGCGTGGATCGATCAGCACTATTTCGTCTGGCGCTATGGTATCAGTATATCAGGCTTAACGCGCTTACACTTAGCTGACAAGTGGTGGGCGGGCCAGAGATGCACCCCTGCCTGCCGCGTTGCCACCGGTTTTGCTGCGCGCTTAAACCCCCATCCCTGTATGCACTATACGCGTTCCCTACATTCGGAAAGCGTACAAATACAAAGAAGCAACCGTACTCTGGGCGTCAAGTGCGCCGCTCCCAGTTTGGTTATGGTATATGGGACTGGATTCTCTGCAGAAACTCCGCCGCCGCCTTTGCCCTTCCGCCACAACCAATGCCCATTCCAGGAAAACTTACCTTCGCAAACAGGACATTTGTCTGTAGAGAAGCGGCCTGAATTCTGCAATGCTATACCTGTACACTACACGGTGCAGGCCAGCAACAGAAAAACGGCGCTAGTTGCATAGAGAGGTAAATTGACCATGTTAATCGGGATTACAGCCGCTATAATAATTGCCATCAGTATTGGTGTATTTGCCGTCTTGATGGCAGCAACGGCGATGACGCGCCGCTCCATTGATTTGGACGCCAGTCTCGAGGAGCAACCGCTTGAGCAATGGACGGTCACTGGGAAAAATGCGGGGCTAAGTTCCTCAACACAATTTCGCCTTTCCCAGTAGCGCAATTTGGCGTTTAAATTCGCTTCATGAACGCCGCTGATCTCTTTAGATCATGCGGCGTTTTCTATGTCTAAACGTCGCAACAACTGGGGCCACCCCTGTTCGATCAGCTCCACCACTAACGTCTGCATCGCATTGTAAGCCTCAGCATCCATTCCGTGCGGATCAGCCACTTCATCGAAGCGCCCTGCCAGCTCGCTGAGCAAGAATATCTTTGGCAACGCGCTGGGTAGACGATAGAAGAGCGCCTGCCGCTGCGCCTCCTCCATTACCAACACAAGATCCGCCTCACGCAAGACATCCTCAACAACTGGAGTCGCATGTTTCTTTGCCAGCTTGACTCCCATTTCATCAAGCATGGCAGCAATCACCGGGTCAACTTCGTAGCCGGCGACGGCGCGCGCACCGGCCGACTCCACACGCACGGTTTCGGCCAGCCCAGCCCGTGCGATGCGCTCCTGGAGCAGTGCTGCCACCAGCGGAGAGCGACAAACATTGGCGGTGCACACCACTAGGATTTGCTTCATAGTTCAGATTGTTGGGTGCGCTCCGCCGGGTGCTCTGCGCCAGCGCCATTCGTGTTCACGCGGGGTTGGTTGACAGCCACGGGAGGCGCAGATGATGGGGCTGGCTGCACTCCTGTCAATTTTGTCTTATTTTGTTTCTGCGCCGAGTAATGGGTCGAGTAGTAGCGATTGCCATAACTCTTATGATAAGAGTAGTAGTATCCGTGCTGGCTACCCTCCACACGATTCAGAACCGCGCCAAGAATGCGTGCATTCACTTGACGCAGGGCGCCGATCGTGTTGCGCGCTATGTCGCGGCGCAACTTATCGTGGCTAAATGCAAGCAACACCCCGTCGGCGTGGCTGGCCAGCACAGCTGTATCCGACACCACCAGGACTGGCGGGCTATCGATCACAACCAAGTCACAATGCGCCTGGAGCTGGCGTAGAAGGTCTTGCATTCTCTGCGAGCTGAGCAATTCCGATGGATTCGGCGGCAACGGACCAGAGGTTATCACCTGTAATTCAGGAATAGCAGTTGCCTGCAAAGCGCCGATTACGACATTGCCGCTTGTGTCGCTGACGAGAGCGCTGGTCACGCCAACGTTGTTGACCAAACCGAAGACTCGATGCAGGGTTGGCTTGCGCAAATCAGCGTCGACCAGGATGACGCGCTTCCCTGTTTGCGCAAACGCCACCGCGAGATTGGAACTGATAAATGACTTCCCTTCAGAGGGCGTCGGGCTGGTGATCAGCAAACTGCTCAACTTGTGGTCAACGGATGCAAAAAGCAAGTTCGTACGCAGCACGCGGAATGCTTCAGCATCCGTACTGTGGGGGTTCTTCAGCATGATCAGCGCCTGGTCAGCCGATTCCAACTTGGCATCGGGCAATGTGCCTAATGTCGTTAATCCTGTCACCTGCTGAATTTGCTCTACATTTACCAAGCGATCGTCCAGGAATTCTAAGAGATAGGCGCCCGCGATGGCAACGGCAGCGCCCATTATTCCCGCCACCAAGACGAGCAGGTACCAACGATCATTGACTGGCTGCAGCGGCACAACCGGCGGGTCAAGCACGTTGATCGTATTCGTAGATCCTCGTTCGGTATTGGCCAGTAATCCAACATAGGTGCCTTGCAGAGTGGATTGTTTGGCATTGAGCGCGGCGATCTGATCTTCGATCTGGCGAATCTGGCGCGCACTCAATGCTGATGACAAGTCGCTCTGCTTCCGGTTGATCTCATCCTCAGTTTCGCGCAAACCCTGCTCCAGCTTGCGAAGCTGTTCTTGAATAAAAACCTCGCGCTGCTGGCGTTCCTGCCCCCCCGGGCTCAGCAGGATCAACTGGTTGATCAACTCGGTCGCCACTGCGTACGCGCGCTGTGCGTCGACATCCGTTACGCTGATTTCGATTAACTGAGAGTCGGGCACGATGCGCACGGAGTACTCAGGCAACCAATCCATCCCCAGCGCCTGTTTGGTGGATTCTTTGATCGAAGGACGCTGCGCAATCTTGACGTAAGTTTGCGCCAACCCCTGTGTCAGCGAAAGCTGCTGCGTGTCGGGGTTGCGGTCTTGGATGGCGGTGCCGACCATCACCGTGCCGCTCGAAATATAGACCGGAGGTCGCAGCCGCACAAAAACAAAGGCAGATGCCGCGGCCAGTAATGCGGAAAGGATAATCAGCCACCACCACCGCAGAATCGGTCGCAGATATGCCTGGAGTTCCCGGTTATTCATTCCATACACCTATCTTGCGCCTTAGCGCGTCCACACGGGATACAAATCTTCATCGTCGCTGGAAAGCAGGTTGCGCTGCCCGGAGCCATTGGCATTCATAATCCAAAGCTGCGGGCGGCCAACATCTCGGTTTGAGAAGAAAACAATCTGACTGCCATCTGGCGACCAGGTAGGATGTTTATCCCACTCCCAGTTGTTGTTGGTCAAGCGTTCGACCACGCTGCCGTCAGGTGTGATGCGATAAATTTCGTCATTGCCCGGATTGCTTGACACAAACGCGATCCACTCTCCAGTCGGCGACCAGGCAGGATCATAACTGTCGCGGCCAAACGCCGTCAATTGACGCGAGCGATCCGACCCCACGGCTCGTATGTGAACCTGCGCGACGCCGTTTGCATCGCGCGTCACAAAAACCTCCTGCTGCCCATCGGGCGAGCGCGTCAGGCTTTCTCGCGCCAGCGGGTAGATCCATGGGCGTGTAATCAGGCCGATTTGTTCAGTAGTCGGATCGAAGATATAGATCTGAGCGCCTGGCCCAGTGCCGCGCTGAAAGAAAATCAGGTTTTTATATTCATCCGGCAACGCTGCCGGAATAAATTCGGTGGCTGTCGGGATCGGCGTCGGTGTGAAATCGGTGGCCATGATCAGCGGCGGCGTGGTGGGCGTTGCTGTCGGCAGCGGTTCAGGCGTCGGTGTAATCACCAGCCAGTGGAATGGCGGTGGCGTCGCGGGGCCGTAGGCCTGCGCCTCGGACGTTGCAGCGAGCGCAAGAGCGGCCGCTGTGGCAATGTTCTGCGGGGTTGGGGTGGCGATCACAAATTCGCCAATCACAGCATTGTAGGGCAGCGGTGTAAAGGTCGGCCCCCCTGCCAAAGCTGTCGCGGTGGCTTCGGCAATGCGCGCCACAGCGGTGGCCGCGTTGAGAGGTAGCGGCGAAGGCAGGATCACCATTGGCGTGACATACTGCGTCGGCACTGGCGTAAACGTGCCGGTGGTCAGCGCCACAGCGGTGGCGTACTCGGCCAGTGCGGCCGCCGTCGCCTCATTGACGGGCACTGGCGTTTCCTCGACCACAGCCGGCAACCCTGCCAGAAGCGCGGCAATTTGCACAGTCGCCAAGTTCTGTGGAAACGGCGTGGGCGTGATAAATGGGGGGACAGGAGTGTACGTGCCGGTTGTCTCGGCGACGGCTGTGGCCGTGCTTTGCAGTGCGACCACGGTCAATACATTCTCTGGCACCGGTGTAAAGGTGGCAACAAGATAGGTCGGCAGTGGCGGCGGCGTCGCTGGCGGCGGCCCGACATTCAACAACAGCGTTGGCGGGGCGCCGGCGCTCTTGAGGCCGAGGCCGCTATCCCAGGCAAACAGCGTATCACCGTCCCCATTTGTCGAAGCCGTCATGCGCGCAATGACAGAGTCGACGCCACTGACGCGTAGTTCTTCCAACCAGCGCAGCGTTTCCGGCCCCAGTTGCCACGCGTTGACTTTGTCGCGCGCCAGATCCTGGGTGCGCAGTTCGCGCAGCGTGACCGGCGCGGCGGCGCTGTAAACCATCATAAAATCAGCGCCGATCAGGTTTGCCAGTTCGTTTTCCGGGATCAACTGCACGCGCCACAATCCGTCGGCGTCAGCATTCAGACGATCATCCGTCAGCCCACTCAACTGCAGTTCACCGGAGAGAATAGGCGCGCCGCGCGGGATGCGGCTGAGGTCAAAGCGCGCCGCGCTGATCATGGCGTCGTTCTCATAAACGCCAGCATATAAAAAGGAGTCGTTCAAGCCAATCGAGGGATCGTCAGCGCTGCTCCACCAGCCTGCGCCGCCGCTGGCTGGCGTCAGCACAATACTCTGCGCTTCAGCCACAAGCCCCGCGCCTCCTGGTGCAGGTGTGTTGGTCGGCAGGAGCAGCTCTGTGAGCGCAATCGTAGGTGTGCTGGTGGCTGCCTGGCTCGAGGTTGGCGACGGCAGGGGAGTGGCAGTAGCGACCGCCGTCGGCGAGTTGGTTGCCGCCATGACGATTTCGGCAAGCGTCGGCGTCGGGCGCGGCAAAATGCCAAACGACCCATTGGCCGCAAAGACAGCACTGGCGACTAATACAGCCAGCACCAGGAGCGAGGCAAACACCAGCGAGCCGCCCCTGCGGCGCCGTTGTGTGGCGCCGGCCATCACCCGTCCCGCCCCACCTTGCTCAATAGCGGCCAGGTAAAATGGGCAGTTCGTATGCGCGGCAACAAGACAATAGCCCTCTTGATGCGCTGTCGACGGGGAAGTCGGGGGCTTGGTGCCATAGCAGCGATGAGCCGGCGTTGCCTCGCTCAGCATGATCGTTGCATCGTCATAAAGGCCTAAATAGGGACATGCGCACATGATTTGGTTACTCCGCTATCGCAAACTGAGCGCCGCCGAGGATCTGCGTCACTTAGTTTCGCAGACATCTACGCCAGCAGTCAGTCTCGCATACAACAAATCTACAGCTTTCGTCAGGTCATCCACCAATACCACGGTCTCGTCAGCTTCGGCAAGCCGTGCCAAAGCTTGCGCCTGCCGCCCCGTGCGCACCATTACAGGCCGACATCCAACCGCGCGCGCGGCTTCCAGGTCGGTCACACTGTCGCCAATCAGGACGCAACGCGTCAGGTCAAGCTGATGGTCGGCAGCAGCGGCCAGAAGCAACCCTGGTCTGGGCTTGCGGCAGGTGCATCTTGCCTCAGGATGATGGGGGCAGAGATAGACGGCGTCGATCCGGCCGCCCGCCGCCCGCACCAGTGACCGCATGGTCTCATGGATCGCATCGATCTCTGTGCGGCTGACAATCCCACGCCCGATCACAGACTGATTGGTAACGATAATAATGGGGACTGTGAGGGTGGCAAGCCTGCCGAGCGACTCCAGGGCGCCCGGCAGCAGCACAAATTCACGGTTAGATTTGACGTAATCGGAACGCTCTACATTGATTGTACCGTCACGGTCAAGAAAAATCGCGTCAATCATGTATGCCTGGCGCAGACAACAAATGATTGGGGGATGGCTGCGCCGCCACCCAATGATTATGCAGCACGCTTCACGGCCTGATGAACAGCTTGACGTACGCTTGCCGTCACCATGTGCCCGATCATCATGTGCAGGTCTTCCACCTGTTCGATCGAATGATTATTGACCACGACAGGAATGTGCACCATGTTGGCAAGTTTACCACCATGATAGCCGCTCAACCCAATCGTAGTTGCACCCAACTCGCGCGCCGCCGTCACTGCATTCAATACATTCGGCGAGTTGCCACTGGCCGAGATCGCAATGACGACATCGCCCGCTTCGACATAAGTGACGACCTGCTCGCGGAAAACCTCCGCATAAGCAGTGTCATTGGCGAGCGCGGAGAACAGCGCCATGTTGTCATTGAATGAAACCACGCGCAGCCGAGGAAGCTCTGCTACAGCCGTATTTTTGCTCAGATCTGCCGCCATGTGCAATGCCGTCGCCGCGCTGCCGCCATTGCCCATGACATAGACGCGGCGTTGTTCTTTCCACGCGCTCACGAGAGCATGCACGACATCATTAATGGCGTTCCAGGACAGATTTGCAAGCGATTCTTGCAGTTCGGCCGCATAGAGACGTAAAAAGTGCGTTCCGCTATGCATAGTCTTTCCTCCCAATTGTAAGAGCAAGGGTATATTCTGGCTTACCGTCGATAGTTGAAGATGATCTTTGTACCGTCGCGCTCCAGGTGAAAAGGCAGCTCCGGCAGATGACGAAGGGCATCGCGCACCGCGTCCTGTTTTTCCCGCGGACAGTAGAGCAGCAGAAAACCACCGCCGCCGGCGCCGGTGATCTTGCCGCCCAAGGCGCCGGCGCGGATGGCTGCATTGTACAGATCGTCAATCTGTGGGTTGCTGACCTTGCTTGCCAACTGCTTCTTGAGCTGCCACGCGTCGTTCAGCAGCAGCCCAAAATCATCCAGCGCTCCTTCTTCCAATGCTGCGCGACCGACACTCACCATCCGCTTCATTTCCCGCAGAACAGAACGACGATCTGCGATGTTGTCCCGCTGTTCGGACAAGACAATCTCCGCCTTGCGCGCCACGTTGGTGTACAGCAGCATCAGGTTCTGATTCAATCGCCGCGCCGCGCGTGGCTCCATGCGCACTGCCTCTACGCCGACCTGTTCATCCGGGCAGAACTGGAGCACGCGCTGGCCTCCATACGCAGCGATATATTGATCCTGCACGCCGATTGGCTTCCTGAGCACATCGATCTCGATTTCGCAGGCTTCGCGCGCAAGCGCGGCATGATCCTTTGGCGCGCCCAAATACATGTACATAGCATGGAGCAAGCCAACCGTCACCGTGCTCGACGACCCCAGCCCAGACCCTTCGGAGGGGATGTCGGCCATCGTGTTGATCTCCACGCCGTGGGTGATGCCAGTGCGGCGCAGACATTCGCGCACGAGTTCGTGCTCCACCTCATCCACCGAATCGACCAGTTCCGTGCGGGTGTACCCCACGCGAATCTTGTCGTCAAACCGCTCCTTGATCGTCACGAAAATATATTTATCGATCGCGGAACTGAGCACCATCCCAGGCTCCTGGGCGTAAAATCCACGAAAATCAGTGCCGCCGCCAAAAAAGCTGATGCGCAGAGGCGTTTGTGAGATGATCATTGTCTATCTCCTTAGCATTTCGGGGTCTATCAGACCGCCATCACACGATCTTCGGCTAGCTGCTGCGCCCGCGCATAGCCAGACGGCGTACCAATGTCGATGACGTATTCATCGGGGGCAATGGGAAAACCGAAAACGGGCAAGAGGTCAGTCAGCATGCCAGGCAGCACGTCGCGGCCAAAATCAACCACGCCTTCCGCGGGGACGCGCGCCAGCACGCGCGGTTCACAGATAAGCACGCCGGCATTGGCAAGGTTGGTGAATACCTGGTCCGCGCGCGGCTTCTCGACAAATCGGTGCACACGGCCCTGTTCGTCGATGTCCACCAGCCCGCATTCAGTCGGGTTGGGCACGCGGTAAAGGGAGAGGGTGACGCCATTGTCAGCGCCTGCCATGCGGTCAACGTGGAACGCGGCCAGCCGCGTCAAGTTAATGTTGGTGAAGACATCGCCATAGACGACGGCAAAGCGTTCATCAAAAAATTTCTCCAGCCGTTTTGCAGCGCCCGCGGTGCCAAGCAACTCAGGTTCGTAGGAGTAGGTAATCGCGACGCCAAAAGCGCTGCCATCGCCGAAATAATTCTGGATGACATCGGCGGCATGGTGCAGGTTGATGGCGATCTGCGTGACGCCATGGTCGCGCAGCCAGTCGACGTGATAGGCGAGCAACGGTCGACCCGCAACGGCCAACATGGGCTTGGGATACGCTGTTGTCAGGCGTCCGAGACGCGTGCCTTTACCTGCCGCCAAAATCAGTGCTTTCATCGAATGCTCCGTAGAGACTTATCCATTACCAATATTTCGGCGGCAGCGTCTAGCATTCCTGCGCCAATCTTTCAATAGGAGCGCAGGGCCAGGCGGCGCCTTAATAGGCGCCGCGCCCCTTCATCACCGCAGGAATCGTCTGGAAGAAGAGAATCTGAATATCCATCCAGATGCTGTAATTGCGGATGTAATACATATCCAGCCGCACGCGTTCTTCATACGAGAGATCAGAGCGGCCCGACACCTGCCACATTCCAGTAAGCCCTGGCTTGACCGTCAACAGGTTGAGCTTCATGCGCCCGTACAGGTCATGCTCCGATGGGGTGATCATGCGCGGGCCGACCAGACTCATCTGCCCCAACAGCACATTGATCAACTGCGGCAGCTCATCCAGGCTGGCGCGGCGCAGGAGGTTGCCAATGCGGGTGATACGCGGGTCTTGCTTGAGTTTATGGTTCTTGGCAAGCTCCGCTTTCAACTCCGGATGCTGTTCGAGAATGTCGTTGCCATTTACGTACATGGTGCGAAACTTGAACGCCCCAAACGGACGGCCACCCACCCCCAACACGCGACGCTGATAGAAAATCGGGCCCGGCGAATCCAGCTTGACCAACAGTGCGACTATAAGGAAGACCGGCAACAGAAACGGCATCGCAGCCAAGATCAAAAGATAATCCAATCCGGTCTTGAGCAAGGTCTCAACGTGGCTAAGTCGCAATCGCTTCAAGCTCATTAGCGGCACTGAATTTCGTGTTGTCACATCCATCCCCGTGGTGAATACTTCATAGAGACCTGACGATAGCCGCATCCGCATTCCGTCATGGTGCGTGGTCAGTTGCTGGGAAACTCGTACAAGTTGCTCATCATCCATCGCCGTGGTGGCAACCACCACTTCCTCGATATGATGAGCTTTCAAAATTTCAGGCAGATCGTCAATGGCGCCCAACACCTTGATGCCATGCACTTGATCTCCAGGCCCATAGGGTGCTGTCGTCTGGACATTGATAAAGCCGGTAATCTCCATCCCAGAGCCAGCCGAATCTCGCAGCTGGTCAGCCAGGGCAATTGCCTCTTTATTCGTGCCGACAATGACCGTCGGCGTCACAAAGTAGCCATAGCGCCGCGCGCGATAGGCAATCCGGCGCATGAACAAGCGGAATATGCTGATAAAAAATGCTGACAACCCCCACGAAAAGATCAACCAACCGCGCGCAATGACGAATTCCGGGTTCAGAAAGCCATACACGATCACTGCCATCATGCCCCAGGTCACTGCATTGAAAACACGCCCATACTCGGTGATGTTGCCAAGCAGCGTGTTGAAATCGTACAATCCGAAAATCGCAAAAATTGCGAGCCAAACCGGGATCAGCAAAACTGAAAGCACCAGATAATCCTGCGGGTTTGACACGCTGTCCGTCGAAACTGCCAGCCCTAGTGAAAAACGCATCCAGAAAGCAAACGTGAAGGCGATCAGCAGCACAAAAGCATCGCCGACCACCAGGAATGCTCGATACAAACGTCGTTGCGCACTTAACTCCGCGCGGCGAGATATTTCTCCTTGTTGCGCTTTTCCCAACGCGGCATTCGCATTTGTGGTCATAGCGTTCTTTCTCCGTCTCAGTCTCAGCAACATGGTGATCTCCACCACTTTCAATGAAATCTCTAGCACAATTGTAGACGATGATGCCTGCGGAATCTCTTACAATCTGCTGACAAAGGCAGCGAAAGTTGTTGGCAGGGGATGTCAGGCAGCGATCATGGGCAAAAAAAACCGGTCAGTCGGCCATTGACATTTCCTTCCAACCTGGCTAGAATCGAGCCATGGATGATGCTTCAGGCTTGGCTCCCTGTTCTGCGGCTCTACCCCAAGCTGCCTGGCTGCTCCTGTGGACTAGCCAACAGTTCCTTGCCCATCATCACCAACTTGACCATCACCAACTTGACCATCACCAACTCGGCTATCACCCACTTAATTGCCTTGTAAATTGTGGAACTCCCTGTTGTTGGCAGCCGTTGCCTATGACAGACTTCCGGATTTTCTCAATGCTACCGGTCTCCCTCAATTGCTAACCAAAGCTAATGTAGAAAGGAGCACGACCATGAAAGTAATGGTCAATGGCCGTAATATCGAGGTGACAGATTACATGCATGAGTATGTCACCAAGAAGGTGGACCGCCTCGAGCGCTACCTGCCCCAGATTGGCGAGGTGCGCGCCGACCTCAACCAAAACATGACCCGCTCTGCTGACGACCGCTTTACAGCGCAGATCACGATTTGGGCCAATGGGCAGATCCTGCGCGCCGAGGAATCCACCAGCGACATTTTTGCTTCGGTCGATGCCACGGTGGACAAGATTTCCAGCCAGATTCGGCGCTTCAAGGGGCGTCGCCACGACAACAAGCGCCGCGCCGCTCATGCCGCCACCCGCGAGGTCGAACTGGTTGCCGCTGAAATTGCCGAGGAGTTAGCAGTTGAAGAGGAGCCGGGCTACATCATCCGGCGCAAGCAATTCCTGGTGGAGCCAATGGATGAGGAAGAAGCGCTGGAGCAGATGGAATTGCTCGGGCACGATTTCTTTGTCTTCCACAATCCGCAAACAAACAACGTGAATGTAATCTACCGCCGCAAGGATGGGAACTACGGTCTGTTGATTCCATCCGCGGGGTAATGATGTACACCTGATCTTTCTGGCATACAGGATGCGATAAAAGAGCGGCGCCCACGTGGGCGCCGCTCTTTCATCGCATCCCCCCAAACAGGCGGCGCCTCTCTATGGGGCTTGCTGTGGCAGCCAGCTCTCCACCGCATCCACCGACCGCACCAAGTGCATCCCGGCGGCAGCAAAGCGCGCAAAAGCAGCGTCAGCGATCTCGGTGTAGTCGATGCCGCCCGGCGCCACCACCGGCGACGTACAATCCACCAGCAAATAATATCTGCCGATCTCATCTGGTGCGTGTTCCAACAATGCATCGAGCAAATCCTGCACGGTCCAGGCGACGCAGTGACTTTTGGCCTGGCCCGCGATGAGCACAGCGTCGAATGTGCGCAGCTTGTCGAACAGGGCGCGGTTGAACCCACCGATCGACCGGCCGTGCTGGTCCGTCGTCACTTCCGGCCCCAGGGCCGAGTAATCTTCGGTCAGGACTGCGTTCCCTTTTATCTGGAAGTCAGGCTGGCTGTGACGCGCGATCTCATGAAAGAACAAAGCCTCTTCGAACGCCGGCGCCAACGCATGGCCGATACTGCCTAACATGGCGTGGTAAGGCCACACCGTCAATGCGTAATGCCCCGATTCAGCCAACGTCCGCGTGTAATGCAGCAGATATTCCTCCACATACGCCGGCGACAGGCCCAGCGTCGACGCAAGGGTCGTATTGAAATGCCAGACGCCTTGCTCAATGTCCTGCATCGTAATCAGGGTATAAGGCGCGGGATGTTCGCCCGCGTCATTGTTGAAAAAGAGCGGGTGGAAAATCTGGGCGGCAGCATGTGTATCCAGCGTGGGAAACACCTGCGAGATCACATCGAGATTGCGGTAGACAAACTCACAGAGACGGCGATTATCCTCGACCGCGCCCTGCCCTGAGCGCCCTCCCACAAACAGCTCGTAACCGGGAATGCAGAACGTATTTTGTACATCGACCGCCAGCAAAGCAACGCGCGCTTTATCTTCCACCACTGGCTGCAAATTGTGTCGCACCGCCCAATCCTCCGCTTCAACCGCGCGCTGCGCATACGGCACGCGCCACACCTGCCCTACCCGCTCCGGATGATAGTGCGGCGGCAGTGGGAGTGAGTTTCGCATGATTCCTCCTGATTTTCTAAACTGTAGCGACTGCGCCTTTCGAGTTAGCGTCATTTCAACACTAACTAACAGTGTATCATAGATTTTTGTGCCTGTCCAGCAGCATGGCGCATTGCAACTGGCCGGACGCGTTTACGGAGTGTGCAGGTGATGAGGATTATGGGTCAACCTTGACCTGCGCCAACACCACACCTTGATCGCTGAAGTTGACGGGCAGACGCTCAAAGCTGTCCTTGTCGTACACGCCGATTTCGATGCGATAGACGCCAGCCGGCGTTTCGGGCGGCAACGTGAGCGCATGAACATCCTCGATGCGATCGCCGGCCTGCCAGGTGGAAGTACGCGCTGCCCCCGCCTGCGGCATCTGATCGTGCTGGGCCCACACTGCGTCCGGCGGCAGCAGTAAGTGCGCAAAGACCACGTAATCCTGCGCCATCGGCGCCAGCGCCTCCCACCACAGCGTCACGTGCAGCGTTTCGCCTGGCCGCAGCGTGCGACGATCCAGGTCAAAGCCGACCAATGCCAACTTGTCGTCAAAGTTGATGCGCGTCGCGCCTGGCAGCGCGTCCGTGGCAGGCAGCACATACACCTTGCCCACCTCGACGCTCTCACCCCGATCGCTGGCCAGTCGCTCGCGCGTGGCAGCGACGTAGAGACCCGCCTCAACGCGCAGCGTGGATGGAGCCGGCGCGCCCGGCGGGATTGTCAAACGATGTGCATCCACGATCACCTGCCCTCTTTTCCATTCGCTGGTCGGGTAACTGCCCAGCCCAGGATGGCTGTCCTGCTGCGCCTGGACAATGCCTTCCGTATCCACCGCATGAACGAAGACGCTGTAATCCTGATCAAGCGCCTGCATCGTTTCCCAATAGAGCGTTATGGCAATTTCATCTTGCACATGAAGCTCGGTGGGCTCGATGAGAGCACCAAGCAACCGGATGCCCTTGTCAAATTCAGCATCGATCATGGCGGGCGTTGCTGGGGCTGCTGCCAGCACTGGCGGTGGATACGCCGGCAGGAGCCAGGCAAATGGCGCGACCGCGGCAAGCACTGCCAGCGCGCCGGCGCTCATCCAGGCAATGACAACCTGCCAGCGCACCGGCCAGTACGCCAGCAGCCCGCCTGCCATCAGCGTGACAAGCGCGGCCAGGGCCGGGAAGAGCAGCCGCCCCTGCGCGTAGCTGACCTGCGCCCACCGCCCCACCGCCACGAATACCAGAACAAGCCACATCATCAATAAAAGCATCGGCTTGATTTGCACGGCGACGCGCACTTTCTGACGCGGCCCGACCGCGCTCAGCAACCATCCCACCCCCGCGAGCAGCGCAAGCAGCGTATAGAGCCAGTAGACCCACGGCGCGGCCAGCACGTTGAACCAGCCAAAGACCGCCCACGTGGAGCGCCAGACGCCTGGCGCCAGGGCCAGCAATTCGGCGATGCCGGCCGGCTCGCCCTGTGGCGGCACACCGGCAAACATAACGGAGAGCAACAACGGATCGCCAAAGAGCAACCAGTTGCGGACATACCACCACCCCGCGACGGCCAGCGCGGCCGCGCCGGTCAGGAACGCGGCCTGTCCGAAAACACGCCACGCACGCGCGGCCCACGCCACGGAAAAAATCGTGATCGCAGCCAGCCCGGCGAGGAGCAACCCGCTCAATTTACTGAGCGCAGCCAACCCAACCACCACGCCGAAGGCAAGCCAGCTCCACCATGGGGGCGTTCTTTTGTGCGCTACGAGATCCATGCTGAGATAAAGGCCGGCAGTAGCAAGCACAGTGACCAGGTTGTCGTTGTTGGTCGAGGCGGAGATAAAGAGGAATTGGGGAGAAAAGGCTAACAGCGCCGTCGCTAGAACCGCGGCCGCGGGCCAGCCGGGCAGCGCGGTGCGGGCGATGCGATAAGTCAAAAGCACAGTCAACGCGCCCAACAGGACGGACATGAAGCGTGTGAGGTGAGCAGCCAACGTCACGCCTCGCCACGGCCAAGCATGGACGCGGCCGTGCAGCATCATGTTCTTATTGCCAAGTGCATCGGCATTGCCCACCGCGGCGTGCACATTGTAGCGGATCGCTTCCGCGGCATTGTCGGTCGGGATGAACCAGGTCGCAGCCGCGCCCAGCAGGTAATAAAGCGGTGGCTGGCTGCCTTCCTGGGCCCAGGGCGCCGCGCTGACGTCCTCCGGGGCAGCTAGCCCTTTACCCGCGGCCAGCCAACGAATGTACTCGTAGTGCCAGACTTCGTCAGGAGATTCAAACAGCGGCGTCACCACGCTGTACAGCACGGCCAACGCCAGATAGACCGTCACCAAAAGCGTAATGGACCGGCGTTCACGCATCATCAGATCAGGGCCCATGCCTTTACGCAGTGCAGCAAGCCATGAAAACGACCTTCCTCTGCGAGCCGCTGCATCTCCGCGCCTCAGCGTCAAAGGTCGTTTTCAGCTTCAAAGCGTTTGGGCCGCCGGGTCGAGCGGCAACTGCACAGGCGCGCCGCCCGCCTGGCTGGACATGCGGATCGCCAGCGTCAGCTCTTGATCCAGGCGCGCCTGCTGCGGGCCGTAGCTCGGCGCGCCGCCGCTGCGCACCGCCTCGACCAGGCTGAGCAGGCAACCAGCCACGCCGATCTCATCATCGTGCCACTGGACGCCGTGCCCTTTCACCGCGGGTCGGAAAGGATTCTCCCACGTAACGATCGGCAAGACCGGGTCGCCAGTGTGGGCGACCATCGCCACCAACGCACCGCCGTCGTTGCGCTCCCAGCGCCGTTCGAGTGTGATAAAGCGGGGCGCTTCCCCGCCGGGCGCAAGCAGGCTGAGCCACTCCTGCACCTCCAGGTTGACGCCGACGGTGACGCCCATGCCGCGCTCGGCCAGGAAGCGGCTGCTGCGCCACCAGCGCACCGCCGAATCATAGCCCACGCTTGTCCAATGGAAGATGCCCACCTGCCCGCCGTCGAACTCGACCATCCCATGCTCCTGGGTCTCGGTGCGTTCCCCGCGCGTGCCGGCCAGCCGCGACCACTGCGCGGCCAGCGGATACTCGCGCACGATGCCGGTCACCTGCACAGGGCGAGCATCGAAACCAAGATAGCTGCGCATCACGCTGACGCCATGATAGCCGTGCCCGGCAAAGTCGTTGAAGGACGTATGCACGCGACCAAACAGACCGGAACGAATCAAGGCCAGCTTGATCTGCTCCAGCGGGCGGCGGTGGAACTGTTCGGCCACCTCGATGCTGACGCCGCGGCGTGTGGCCGCGGCGATGATGGCATCGGCCTCGCTCAGCTTGTGCGCGATGGGCGTCTCCAGCAGGACGTGCAACCCAGCCTCCACCGCCATCAGACCAACCTCCCCATTGGCGCTGTAAGCCACCGAAACGATGCCGATCTGTGGCGCCTGTTCGCGCACCAGCCGGTCAAGATCGGTGTACCAGGGCGCGCCGAGGCTCTCGCCGAGTTGCTGCGCCGAAGCACGGCTGCGCCCCCACACGCCGACCAGCTTGACTTCGCCCGGCAACGCCTGCAAAATCGGGCCGTAAAGATAATCGGATCGTTTGGCCGTCCCTATGATGGCTACACGCAAAGGTTGCTTTTCTGCATTCATGCTTAGCTCCTTACCAGGCATACGCTTCAGGCGCCGCGCCGCCGGGGCCTGGCCAGATCTCATCCAGCCGCGCTAATAGTTCGGGCGACAGCGTCACGTCCAGCGCACGCAGGTTGCCTTCAAACTGCGCCATTGTGCGCGGCCCGATGATCGGCGCGGTGACCGCTGGCTGATGGAGCAGCCACGCCAGCGCCACATCCGCTGGGTCCTGGCCGATTTCGGCACATAGATTCTCGTATGTTTCCAACTGCGCGCGGTGCGTTTCAATCTCTTGTTGAATACGCTCCGAGGAGCGCCTTCCCTCCGCCGCTTTCTTGAGCACACCGCCCAGCAACCCGCCCGCCAACGGACTCCACGGGATCAAGCCCAGCCCAAAGCTTGCGCAGGCCGGGATCACCTCCAGTTCGATCATGCGCGCGTTGAGATTGTACAGGCTCTGCTCGGAGACCAGACCAAGGAAGTGGCGTTTCTCCGCGGCAAATTGCGCCTGGGCGATGTGCAGGCCGGCAAAGTTGCTGCTGCCGACATACAGGACTTTGCCCTGACGCACGAGTTGCTCCATTGCCTGCCAGATCTCCTCCCACGGCGTCGAACGTTCGACATGATGCATCTGGTACAGGTCGATGTGGTCGGTCTGCATCCGGCGCAGGCTGTCTTCGCACGCTTTGCGGATATGATAGGCGGTCAGACCGCGATCGTTGACGCCGTCGCCCATCGCGCCGTAGACCTTGGTGGCCAGCACGATCTTGTCGCGACGACCGCCGCCCTGCGCCAGCCATTTCCCGATGATCTCCTCAGTATAGCCGACCCGCACTTGAGCGCCGTAACGATTGGCGGTGTCAAAAAAATTGACGCCCGCCTCCAGCGCCCGATCCATGATCGCAAAACTCTCCGCCTCGGTCGCTAGCGGCCCAAAATTCATTGTGCCGAGACAAAGCCGGCTCACCTTCAGGCCGGTGCGTCCAAGATTGGTATATTGCATGAGGTGCTCCTTTTCGCTTTGGATTGAATGGGTGACGCACGTTCATTGTGTGCGAAAGTGACAATTGATGCAAACGACAGGGCGCAGGCGTCTTGCTGGCTGAAGCCCCTGTCCAAAGTGACAATCGAGCCAAAGCGCGGTATGGTTACAGGCGCATCATCAAAATCAACGCTGCGGCTACGAGGCTATCGGCGTTTATCTGTGTTTCCTTTCAATCAGCCGAACCAAAGCGTCTTGGTTGACAGACCACTAGATTGAGCGTCCACCTCAGCAGCCGCCAGCACCACAAATCAAAAAAAGGAGATCAAACTATGGCAGTTAAACATGTCCGTCTCGGCAAACATGGCGCGCTCGTCAGCAACCTTTGCCTGGGCACCATGAACTTTGGCTGGGTCACCTCCGAAGAAGACAGCTTCCGCATCATGGATCGTGCGCTCGAATTGGGCATCAACTTCTTTGACACGGCGGATGTCTACGGGTGGGCAGACCAGCACGGCGCGACGGAGGAAATCATTGGGCGTTGGTTTGCCCAGGGCGGCGGTCGCCGCGACGCGGTTGTGCTGGCCACCAAGGTCTACAACCCAGTGACGCGCAAAGGCAACCTGGCGGAGCCCAACAGCGACGGGCGCAGCCTCTCCGCCTACAAAATCCGCAAACACTGCGAAGGCAGCCTGAAGCGGCTGCAGACGGATTGGATCGATCTCTATCAAATGCATCATGTCGACCGCGAGTGCCCGTGGGATGAGACGTGGCAGGCCTTTGGCGCGCTGATCAATCAGGGCAAGGTCGCCTACGTCGGCTCCAGCAACTTCGCCGGCTGGGACATTGCCACCGCGTGCCAGGAGGCTGCCCGCCGCGGCATGATGGGGCTGGCCAGCGAGCAGAGCATCTATCACCTCGACAACCGCATGATCGAGCTGGAAGTCATTCCAGCCTGCCGCCATTACGGACTGGGGTTGATCCCGTGGAGCCCGCTGGGCGGCGGTCTGCTGGGCGGCGCGCTGGAAAAGGCCAAGGCCGGGCGCCGTATGAACGAGGACTTCGAGAAGCAGGTGGAGCAGAAACGCCCGCAGCTTGAAGCCTACGAAGCCCTCTGCCGTGAGCTTGGCGAAGGCCCTGGTGAGGTGGCGCTGGCGTGGCTGCTGCACAACCCGGCCGTCACCGCGCCGATCATCGGCCCGCGCACCATCGAACAACTGGAGAGCGCGGTGCGCGCCACCGAGATCACGCTCGACGCCGACGTGCTCGCCAGGCTGGATGAAATCTTCCCCGGCCCCGGCGGGGAAGCGCC
>JACSRH010000029.1 GCA_014879855.1 Caldilineaceae bacterium
AAAATGCCTTTGCGCCTCTGCTTCTCCGCGCCTTTGCGTTAAGAAACTATTTTCAAGTCAGTTTCTTAGGAGATCGCGCTTTCGCTTTGAGCAAACGATGAGCCTATTTGAGCAGAATTTTTAGCGCATAAGCGTGATTGCATGGTTTTGCATGAGGGAAAGTTACATGCAAGCCCTGTTCATCGACAGACCAGGACAACGCGCCGGCTGCGCCAAGCAATTCGACAGCGGCAATCTGTTGGTCGAGCAAGGACAATCCACTTGCCAACGAGCGAATCGTTGCGTGCTCACCCGGCCAGGCCAGACAGATTGCGTAGAGCACATTGCCCTTCGTGGTAAAGCGGAAGTCCGCCGCGGTGAACGCTGCGCGTTGCGTATCGGTGAACGCGCCTTCTTCCACCTCCGTCGGTCCTTCGCCGTAGACGCGCCAGGGTCGCGTGCCGTAGATGGCCTCGCCGTTGACGGCCAGCCACGCACCGATCTCGCGCAGCAATTCCTGTTCCGGCGCTGGGATCACACCATCCGCACGCGGGCCGATATTGAGCAGCAGCGCGCCGTTCTTACTCACCACGTCCACCAGATCCTGGATCAGCGACTCGGCTGTCTTGTAATCCTGCGGCTCGACATAACTCCAGGAGTTTTTGGCAACCGAGGTGTCGTTTTGCCAGAGCAGCGGGCGGATGGCGCTGAGTTGGCCGCGTTCGATGTCGAGCACCGCCGTGCCTTCTTCGTAGGCTTTGTACTTGTAGTTGATGGCGACGCCCTTGTCCCACTCTGCGCCGCGGTTGTAGTAGTGGGCGGCAAAACGCTTCAGATACTCTGGAAACGCGGCATGGCCGATCCACCAGTCGAACCAGACAAGCTGCGGCTGGTATTTGTCCACCAGTTCCACGGTGCGCGCCAGCCAATCCTCCAGATAAGCGGCGCTGGGGTAGGGACGTGAATCAAGTTCGGGTATGGCCACCTCCGTGCCGTCGCAATCCTCCTGTTGCACGGCTGGCCCGTAAAAGTCGTCGAAGGCCGGATCCTGCACGTCGGAGGGGAAGTTACGCCCGCCGTTCATGAACCACCAGTGCTCGGCGCGGTGGGTGGAGAGGCCAAAGACCATGCCCTCTCCGCGCACGGCCTGCGCCAGCTCGCCGACGATATCGCGGCGCGGCCCCCTGTGCACCGATGTCCAGCGCGAGGTCGAGCAGTCGTACAGGGCGAAGCCGTCGTGATGCTCGGCCACCGGCACGACAAAGCGCGCGCCGGCCTCGCGGAAAAGCGCGGCCCATGCCGCCGGGTCGAAGTGCTCGGCGCGGAACAGGGGGATGAAGTCCTTGTAGCCAAACTCGGTGTGCGGGCCGTAGGTCTGGACGTGATGCTCGTACTCTGGCGACCCCTGGATGTACATGTTGCGCGGGTACCATTCGTTGGCAAAGGCGGGCACCGCGTAGACGCCCCAGTGGATGAAAATGCCAAATTTGCCGTCTTTGTACCAATCTGGGATCTCGTACTGCTGGAGTGATTCCCAGGTGGGCTCGAATTTCTGATTTGTACTCATATAGTCCTCTTTTCCTGAAAAAAACAATTGCTTTGACGCAAAGACGCGGAGTAGCAGAGAAAGCGCAGAGAGAAAGCGCAGAGAGAATTGAGAATTGCTATTGCTCCCACGCCGGCGCGGGCGAGATGTGCAGCGCGTGCGCGGGTGCGGCGGGCAGCGCGCCGTTGAGTGTGACCGCCATGCCGCGGTCGGTGGCGCGCCAGACCAGCGGTTTCTCATCGCCCAGCAATCGGATGGCAGCGTCTGACGCACAACGCAGCCCCTTGATCTCGACAGTGTGCGCCGCTGGCGTGTCGAGCAGCATCGCGTAGAGATCGCCATCTTTCTGCGTGAAGCGCACGCCGACGCCGCTGTCGGTCTCGCCCTCGGCCACCTCCCACGGCCGCGTGTCGAAAATCGCCGCGCCGTTCACATCCAACCACTCGCCCAGCCCCAGCAGCCGCTCGCGCTGAATCTCCGGGATCGTGCCATCCGCCAGCGGCCCGACATTGAGCAGCAGGTTGCCGTTCTTGCTCACGATGTCCACAAACGAGCGCACCAAATTTTCGACCGTGAGATGCTGCGCCGGCCCCTCGTTGCGGTTATAGCCAAAGGACGCGCCGATGCCGCGGCACGATTCCCACTTTTTGGCGCGGATGTCGGGAAAGGACGCGTACTCCGGCGTCTCGAAGTCGTGGAAGTTGTCGGTGACAATGTTGCCGTCCGCGCCGATCTCAAAGCGTTGCGTGAAGCGGTTGTTGACCACACCCTCCGGCAGCGTGTTGTAATAATCGGCAAAGAGACCATTGAGGTCGGCGGCCGCGGGATAGGCGATGTCGTTCCACAGGATCATCGTCTG
>JACSRH010000028.1 GCA_014879855.1 Caldilineaceae bacterium
GCTGGGCTGCGCCTTCCCGGAGGCGGAGCAGGGCATGAACATGGCGCGCATCGTCGCGCTGCGCGCCGGCATGCCGGTGACCACCGCCGGGCAGACGGTCAACCGCTTCTGCTCCAGCGGCCTGCAGACGATCGCCACCGCCGCGCAGCAGATCATGGCCGGCATGGGCGACGTGATCATCGCCGGCGGCGCCGAAAGCATGTCGATGGTGCCGATGATCGGCAACAAGTTCACGCCCAATCCCTACCTTGCCAGCGAATATCCCGGCGTCTACCTGGGCATGGGGCTGACCGCGGAAAACGTGGCGCGGCAGTATGAGATCGGCCGCGAGGAGCAGGACGCGTTTGCCCTGCGCAGCCACCAGCGCGCCGCGGCGGCCCAGGCTGCCGGCAAGTTCGACGCCGAAATCACACCGCTGGAGCTGGATGTCAAGCTGGGCGAGGGGAACGAGGTCAAAGAGATCCACATTACCTTTCAGCAGGACGAAGGCGTGCGCCGCGACACCAGCTTGGCAGCGCTGGGCAAGCTCAGGCCGGCCTTTGCCATGAACGGCACTGTCACCGCCGGCAACAGCTCGCAGACGAGCGACGGCGCCGCGGCCCTGCTGATCATGAGCGAGGAGAAGGCGCAGGCGCTTGGGCTGAAACCGCTGGCGCGTTTTGTCAGCTTTGCCGTGGGCGGCGTCCCGCCGGAGGTGATGGGCATCGGCCCGATTGCCGCCGTGCCCAAGGCGCTCAAGTACGCGGGCATGGCGCTCAAGGACATCGACCTGATCGAACTCAACGAAGCCTTTGCCGCGCAGGGGCTGGCCGTGATGCGCGAGCTGGGCATGGACGAGGAGAAGGTCAACGTCAACGGCGGCGCCATCGCGCTCGGCCATCCGCTCGGCTGCACCGGCGCCAAACTCACCGTGCAGATCATCCACGAGCTGCAACGCCAGGGCAAGGAGACCGGCCTAGTGACCATGTGCATCGGCGGCGGCATGGGCGCGGCAGGGATCATTCAGTTGGTGAATTGAGAGATGACGGCTTGATCTGGCGCAACCGCCAGTGGAGGGCAGCGGGTGCAGCGTCCGCTGCCCTTTGTTTTTGGGTGCTTTATCGGGCAAGTGAGCCAGTAACACATGATCGATTTGCATCGCCTGAGCAGCTTTTCTCTGATCTCAGTGCGGACGGTGAGAGGTGGAACCATGAAAACGGTCATTCTTCCTGTGCGCACACTGGCCGATACGCTGGCCGACACCGCACAGGCCATGCAGAGGCATTTGGAGGAACAGGAGACGCAGATCAGCTTTGCTACGCCTGAGCTGCTCTGGCAGGTGCTGACCGCCAAGCGTTGGGAGCTGCTGAAGACTCTTTGTGGCGCCGGCCCTGTGTCGATTCGTGAGGCAGCACGGCGCGTGGGTCGTGACGTCAAGGCCGTGCATGGCGATGTGACAAGCCTGCTCAATGCTGGCCTGCTGGATCGACGTGAAGATGGCCGGATTGAGTTTCCCTACGAGGCTATCAAAGTGGAGTCTCTCCTACATGCTACATGAGCAGCGAACAGCAGACCTAAAAGGCCGCCCTTCTTCGCTTTGCTTTAGCGCTGCGATTCGTGCCGAAGTGTTTCCCGAACAAATTTGCAGAACTCACGCAGGGCCACCGGCGGATCGCTGCTTAGATGACTTGCAACCACGTTTTGCTCGTCACCCTTGTGAAAGTGCTTTGGGTAGGTGCTGATGCTGCGCCAGCTACTATGGGGCGCATTATCATGACGATACAGTGCATTCGAATGTTCGGAAGTGCGCTGCCAATGATAAGAATATCTATTCGTCAGCGAAACGAAGATGTCTACAAACGACCCATCGACAATGGATAACCGGAGCTTGCGCGGATCCCCGGTGGAAAGAGCTTCAATTTCCGCCTCGACGACAATATCGGCAAACTCATCCACAGCGATTTGGCGCAGGTGGTTATAAAGTGAGGAGATAGACATCGATTTCCGCCAGGCGTGTGTCCAGATTCTCTGCCGTAATCAAATCTTCCCACGCCGGATGTTCAACGACCACACCTTTCGCAATCTTCTCTTCTAGTTCGTTCACATCGGCAGCATTATAGCGGGCCAGAATTTCGATCCGGGCATGAAGAACGGCGCGCTTCTGTTCCAGCAGCAGGCTGTGCAGAGCTTTTTGCATCAACTCTGCCTCCGACAGGCCCAAAAATTCTGCTATACTTTGTGTTGCGACAGCCATACTAGCACCTCCTCTGACGGTATTTTACTATACAACGCTTCGATTTGTGACTGCCGGTGCAAAAACAGCCTACAACACTTTCAAGCTGATGACCCGGGTGATGCAGACGCATGGCCTGCGCCATGTCCTGTCGTCGGCGCTAGTGCAG
>JACSRH010000027.1 GCA_014879855.1 Caldilineaceae bacterium
AATGCCTCGAACGCGCGCTGCAACTTGTCCGGCGCAATGCCGCGCCCGCTGTCCGTCACCCGGATCGTGACCTCGTCTGCGGTGCTTGCGGCGTCGATGCGCACCCAGCCCTGCTCTGTGTAGCGCATGGCGTTGGTGAGCAAATTGAGCAACACCTGGCGAATGCGAATCCTGTCCAGATCAACCAGCAACGTTTCCGGCGGCGCGTCCACGATCAATTGGAGGCGCCGCGCCTCTGCCAGCCCGCGCACGATGTTGGTCGCCTCCTGCATGACGCTGGCCAACGCCACGCGCTCCTTGCGCATCACCATGCGCCCAGATTCAATCTGCGACAGGTCGAGCACATCGTTGATCAGGTCGAGCAGGTGACGCGAACTCCGATAGATGGCCAGCATATCGCCCCGATATTCACCGGGCAGCGCTTTGCCGCCATAACTCTCCGGCGCCGTCGTCATCATCTCACTGAAGCCGACGATGAGATTCAACGGTGTGCGCAGCTCGTGGCTGACATTGGCAACAAACTCTGACTTGAAGCGATAGGCCTTCTCCGCGGCCTCCTGCGCAAAGACCAACGCGCGGTTGCTGCGCTCCAGCCGTGAAAGCGCCAGATCCAGGCTGTGCAGCACGCGCTGCAGCTCCGCGCGGTGCTCGCGCGCCTCGGCCGCGCTGCGTTGCGCGTGGTCGGTCATGGTCAGGGCCCACTCCAGCGCGGTGAAGAGGCGACGTGTGCTCAGCCACGCGGCCAGCGCGGTCAGCAGCGTCAGCAGCAGTGGGATGATCAGATCCACTGGTGCGATGGCGCGCGTCGCGGCCAGCGCTGCCATTGTCGCTACGGTGAGCAGCATGGTCAGCCCCAGCCCGGCTGGTCTTGTCAGCGGCGCGGCCACCAGCACCGCGATCAGATAGAGCACCAGCAGCCGGGCGTCGCCATAGGCGATCACCACTACCGTGATCTGGACGAGCAGCGCCAGTAGATAGACTGCCACTGCCAGTCCCAGCCGCTCCTTCGACAGCATGTACGCGGTCAGGCTGGAAACGCCAGCGACTGCCAGAACAAGATAGCTGGAGAGCACGCGCGCCGAGTCGAAAAGACCCACATGGCTCGCCCAGGCCCAGGCCAGCGCCAGCGTCGCAGCCAGCAGCACCTTCAGCGCCTCGCGCGCAAAATCGGCAAAGACTGCCTGTTTCTCGCTCTGTTGTGGATTGACTGCCTGCATTGCGCTCCTCTTGCCCACCGGCCGCGGGTGGGACGCGCCTATCGTACCGTGCTTCGGGAGGAATTTCCAGCCAGCGGCAGGAGCGCGGGGGTGTGTCATGGTTTGGACAGCCAACATCCCCGGTGCGGTGCAGCAAATGATGGTATGACCAAACCACTTGCGCGCCGCACCGGGGACGCGCCGGATGCGCCGCGCCTGGCCCATCTCGACCCCGACCTGGCCGCCGCAGGCGGCCGCGACGAATACGACGTGCTGTTCCGGCCTGCCCTGCAATTGCCGGTCGTCGCCCGGTCCGCCGTCCGTTCACTCTACGTCTGCATCCGCTGACAGGAGACTCGCTGTGCACGCCCCCAGACTTGCCGCCGGCGCGCTGATGGCCAGCATCCCCATCGCCAGCGGGCAAGAACACCGGCGGTTATGCAGCAGCGACTTGCAGAATGGCCGCGAGCTCGGCCAGCGCCGCGGTTTCCGCCTCGTTCACCTTGACGCCGCCGAAGCCGAGGAAGTCGCCTTCCTTGGCAGCTTCGGCCGTGGCGACTGCTACGCCGTACAGCCAGCGCTTCACCGGCGCGGCTTCATCGCCAGCTTTTTCGTCGAGCATGGCGACGGAGGCGCGCACCTCCTCCAACAGCTTGACCCGCGCCGCGTCAACGCCGGATTTTTCCAGCTCTGGCTGCGCCTGCTTCAGCGTCGCGCTGTCCTTGTATTCGACGGCCAGCTCGGCCAGGAGACCGGTGGCGTTGGGGTCGTTAGCGACTTCGGCCACCTGCTTGGCCAGCGCCAGCGACTCCTTGAGCATGTCGCCCATCGCGGGGCTGGCCAGGGAAATCACCATCGATACGGAGACAGGCAAACCGACGACAGTGCGCCATTCTTCCGGGGTGAAGTCGTTCTTGGTAACAGGCATTCTTCTCTCCTTTGCCGTTGATAGTTCTTGTGACTTTTAGGTAGTGGACAGATCTGGAAATGCATCAGTCTACACTGTGCGCTGGCAGTGTAACGATGGCACAGGCTGCAAGGCAAATCTGGGAGAGCGCTCCCGGCTCACTGCGCGCCACTGCGCAGATAGCCGCCGCGCCCCGTGCCCCATAAAATGCGCGCGCCCGCCGTGCCCGGCAAGTCGTACGCGACGACGCCGCTGTGCGC
>JACSRH010000026.1 GCA_014879855.1 Caldilineaceae bacterium
GAAGTTCTCTATTGGCTCTTTGTGCTCTCTGCGTTCTTTGTGGCCGCATCCTATCTATCCGCCACAGAGGACACAAAGAACTCAGAGAAAAGCAGAAATTCCCTATTCGCTCTTTGTGCTCTCTGTGGGGGGCAGAACCGTGAACTGCTGAAATTCATTGTTTCCCAAAATTTGCTGTAGTAGTTTAGAAATGAGAAAACCCAATGCTCAATTTCGATCTGCGCACCGAACTCGTCGATCCCGTAGCCGGGCGCATGACGGTGGCCATCATCGGCTCGCCGGCTGGAGAGGTGGACGCGGTGCCCGTCGCCGCGCCGCCGGTGACGCTGGAGGCGGCGTGCAAGGCGGCCTCCGCACCACATCTGCGTGACCTGGCGGCAGCGTTTACCGCCGCGGTGCTGCCCGCGCCGCTCTGGACGGCGTGGCGCGCAAGCGTGGCCGCGGCGGGCGTGCAGGGCGTGCGGCTGCGTATCCGCAGTGCAGAGGGCCGCGTCGCGGCGTTGCCGTGGGAGTTGCTTTACGACGCTGAACGCGCCGCGTACCTGGCGCACGATCCGCTGACGCCGGTGGTGCGCTATCTGGAAGGGCGGTCGGGAGAGGGGGAGACCGGGTCTACTCAATCTCCAATCTCCAATCTCTCAATCTCTAATCCCTCCATCTCCCCATCCCTCCTGCTGACAGCCGCTGCGCCGGTCGATCTGCCGGGGCTGGCGGGGACCGAGCTGGATGCGGTGAGCGCGGCGGTGCAGCCGGCGCGCTTCCTAGTGCAGCGCATCGACCATCTCACGGCGCATGGGTTGGAGGCGGCGCTGACCATGCAGCGGCCCGCACTCTTTCACTTCAGTGGGCATGGCTTCTGGAGCGCCTATGACGCTGAGGGCGGGCTGGCGCTGGAAGACACGCACGGCCACGCCGAACTGTTCGACGGCGCGACGCTGGCGATGCTGCTGGTCGCGGCGCGCACACAGGTGGTGGTGCTCAACGCCTGCTCCACCGCGCAGGGCGGCGCCGCGCGTTGGTCAGGGCTGGCGCAGGCGCTGGTGCGGCGCGGTGCACCGGCTGTCGTGGCGCAGCGCGCCGCGCTGGAGGATGACCTGGCCCAGGCGTTTGCCGAGGGCTTCTACCGCAGCCTGGCCGTCGACGGCAGTGTGGAGCGCGGCGTGACCTTTGGCCGGCTCAGCATGGCGCGGCTGGGCGCGGTCACGGCGCGGCCGGGCGCGTGGCTGTCGCCTGTGCTCTTCCAGCGGCAGCCAGTGCGTTTGTGGCAAGGGGAAACTGAAGATGGCGACGAGGCCAGAAACCGAGTTTTTCCAAAAAACTCGGTTTCTCCTGCTGAGTCCTTGCCGCCGCGCTCGATCTCGATCGGTGCGGTCAACGCAGTGAATTTTCTGGGCGAAGGCGAAATGCATGTGGATATGCGTCATGCCACGATCCATCTTCCCGCGACCGCGCCCTCCTCGGCGACGGACGCCAGGCTCGATCAAGTGCTCGCCGGTCAGGCGGAGCTTGGCGCCGAATTGGGCGCATTTCGGGCTGTCGTGCTGTCGTCGCTGAGCGGCGCGGAACAGCGCGTCGTCGCCACGGTGCTCGCTGGCGTCGATGCGCAGAGTCGCGGCCATGCGGAAGCGATCATGCTCGCCGTGCAGCGCGACCACCTCGCGGCCGCCGACCTACAAGCGCTGCTGGCCGCGGTCGCCGCGGTGCACGCCGAGGTGCGCGGTCACGGTGGCGTGCTGGCCGACCTGGGCGCACGTCTCGACCTGCTGGCGGTCAATGAGACGGCTGCTGCGGTCGCAGGCCCGACCGACGCCGAGTTCAAGCACCGCCTGGTGATGACTGTGCCCCTCGTGCCCTTCCTGCTCAGCTATGAAGGCGAGGTCGAACTCAAGAGCCGGCTGGGGCTGGATGCGGCGTGGCAGGCGTTGCTGGCGAAAATCCGCGCATAGCGTGGGGATGGCGCGTTACGTTCAAGCAGCCTGCCTCTGTGATAAAGTTATGCCAATTGCAGGTTCGCAACTCATTCAAGCGCTCACAGAAGGCTTTGTTCATGATCATCTATCCGGCAATCGATCTGCGCCAGGGGCGGTGCGTGCGTCTCCGTCAAGGCGACCCCGCGGCCGAAACTGTGTTCGGCCAGGACCCGGCTGCCATGGCGCAGCACTGGGTCGCTCAGGGCGCGCAGTGGCTGCACATCGTCAACCTGGACGGCGCGCTCGGCGCCACACAGGCGCAACTCAGCGCGCTGCATCGACCCAACAACATTCTCATCCAGCATCCCGGCAGCCAGACGCCGCTGACGCCGGCGCAGGAATTGGAGCAGGCGCTGCCGATCAACCTGCGCCGGCTGCGCGAGATTCGCCG
>JACSRH010000093.1 GCA_014879855.1 Caldilineaceae bacterium
CGCCGCGCCGCAGCCGGGGCAATATCGCTTTTCCGTGCGGGTGTACAATGCTGACGATGCCGCGGCCACCCCTTTACTGACCGCAGATGGCCAGGCTGGCGTTGAGATCGGGCCAGTTGAAGTCGTGATCGATTAAAGATGCAGTGTGCACACGCTTCCCTCTCAGCCGCCAGTCAGATCGCAACGCCCTTGAATTGGCTCATATAGAGGTGATAATAGACCCCTTGTCTCGCTAACAGTTCGTCGTGCGCGCCTTGCTCCACGATCTGGCCGCCGTCGATGACGAGCACCTGGTCGGCGTTGCGGATCGTGCTCAGACGGTGGGCGATGACAAAACTTGTGCGTCCCCGCATCAGCCGCAGCAACGCGGCCTGGATGCGCGCTTCGGTGCGCGTGTCCACGCTGCTGGTGGCCTCGTCCAGAATCAGGATGCTGGGATCGGCGAGAATGGCGCGGGCGATCGCCAGCAACTGGCGCTGCCCCTGGCTGAGATTGCCGGCGCGCTCGGAAAGCAGTGTGTGATAGCCTTGCGGCAACTGGTGGATAAAGTGGTCGGCGTCGGCCAGGCGCGCGGCCTCGATACACTCCTCGTCGCTGGCGTCGAGCCGGCCATAACGGATGTTTTCCAGCACGGTGGCGGAGAAGAGAAAGGTCTCTTGCAGCACCAGACCGAGGCGGCGGCGCAGGTCGGCCTTCTTGATGTCACGGATATCGACGCCATCGATACAAATGGCGCCGTCGTCAATTTCGTAGAAGCGCGTGAGCAGGTTGATGATGGTCGTTTTACCGGCGCCGGTCGGGCCAACCAGGGCCACCATCTCACCGGCGCGGGCGTGCAGCGTCATGTTGCGGAGGATGGGCGCGCCCGCGGTGTAGGCAAACTCGACGCCGGCGAACGCAACATCCCCCCGCACCTCGGGCAAGGCGGCGGCCGCGTCATCGATTTCGGCGGGCGTATCGATGATGGCAAAGAGGCGTTCGGCGCCGGCGAGCGCGGCTTGAATTGCATTGTACATGTTGGCAAGTTGGCGCAGCGGCTGGATGAAATTTTGCCCGTAGATGATAAAGGTGGCGATGATGCCGACGCTGACCAACCCGCGCAGCGCCAGCCAGCCGCCCAGCGCGGCCAACACGATCACAAAGAAGTTGCCCAGAACATTGGTCAACGGCATCAAGAGCAACGCATAGCTGTTGGCATAGACGCCGGCATGAAAGACCTTGTCGTTGGCTACGCGAAAGTTTTCGATCACCGATGCGTTGCGCCTGAAGGCCTGAATTACCTTCTGCCCGCTGATGGCCTCTTCCATGACGCCGTTCATCTCGCCCAGGCTGCGCTGCAGGTCGCGAAAACCGCGGCGCGTGTAGCGGGCAACGAAGTTGGTGAACAGGAACATAATCGGCGCCACCAGCACCGAAGCCAAGGCCAGCCACACGTCCAGCACAAACATGGCGACCAGAATGCCCACCAGCGACAACACACTCGCCAGCAGCGCCACCACATTGTCCGACACAGCCTGGTTGATGGCGTCGATGTCGTTGGTGAGCCGGCTCATCAATTCACCGGCAGGGTTGTGATCAAAGAAACTGAGCGGCAGCGTCTGCAAATGGGTGAAGAGATCCTGGCGCACCTGTTTGAGCGCGTCCTGAGAGACCGCAGCCATCAGCCAGCCCGACACGGCCTGGAACAGATTGTTGAGCAGATAGGCGAGCAGCATGAGCAGCGCAATCAAGCCGAGGCCGTCAAGCTGTTTGGGGGCGATGTGGCGGTCAATCGCCACACCCATCAAGTAGGGGCCAAGCAAGCCCAGCAGCGTGTAGAGAAGGATAAGACCCAACACCAACGCCAGCACGCGGGCATAAGGTCGCAAATAGGGCAGCAGCCGCACCAGCGCGTGGCGCGGGTCTTTGGCCTTTTCGATGCGGCCCACGGCTGCTGGTCGTCGCGGCATAAAGCCGGCGCGCACGTCGCGCGTATCCGGAGCCCTGTCGTGTGATTGAGAGGTCATAAACCTGTCTCCCCCGGTCCATTCCCTAGTTGCGAAGCGTAGATTTCGCGGTAGATGGGGCTTGTCCTCATCAGGGTGTGATGCGCGCCTTCGGCCACGACGCGGCCCTTGTCGATGACGACGATTTTGTCGGCCTTGAGCACAGTGCTGATGCGTTGTGCAACGACGAGACTGGTATGGCGTTGAGGCTGCTGCTCCAGCGCGTCCTGGATCCTGGTTTCGGTGTCGATGTCCACAGCGCTGGTGCTGTCGTCCAGGATCAGAATGCGCGGCTGTGTGAGCAGCGCGCGCGCGATTGCGATGCGTTGCTTCTGCCCGCCGGAGAGGTTGACGCCACGCGCTTCAACATGCGAGTCGTACCCATCGGGCAGCGTCAGAATAAAGTCGTGCGCCTGCGCCGCGCGCGCCGCGTCGATCACGGCCTCCTCGCTGGCGTTGGGCGCGCCGTAGCGAATGTTGTCGCGCACGCTGCCGGTGAAAAGCACGGTTTCTTGCGGCACGATGGCGATGTGCTTGAGCAGTTCGTCGCGGTTGGCGGCGCGCACATCCACGCCATCGACCAGCACGCGGCCGTCGTCGACATCGTAGAAGCGCGGCACGAGATTGACAAGCGTTGTCTTGCCCGCGCCGGTTGCGCCCAGGATCGCCACGGTCTGGCCTGGCTCCGCCACCAGGGTGACGCCTGCCAGCACAGCTTCGTCACTGCGTCCGCTGTAGGCAAAGGTGACATTGTCAAAGACAATATGGCCTTGCACCGGCGCCGGCAGCGGTGTGGTCACGACCGCGTCCTGCACCTCGGGCGTCACGCTCAGCACGTCGTCGACGCGCTTGGCCGAAGCAATGCCACTTGCCCAAACATTGGCGAGCATCGCCATCATCGTCAGCGGCGTGATGGTGGTAAGCAGATAGTTGGTGAAAGCCACTACCTGCCCGACCGTGAGGTCGCCGTTGATCGACTGGATGCCGCCCGCATAAATGACCAACACCATGCCCATGTTGACGCACATGGTCAGCACCGGCGACATTGTCGCCATGAAGCGCATCACACGCACCGAGCGCTCTGCAAACGCGTCGTTGGCCGTTGCAAAGCGTTCGGCCTCAAAGTCCTCGCGCACAAAGGCTTTGACCAGCCGCATGCCCGCGACATTCTCCTGCAACACGGTGTTGAGCCGATCCAGCTTTTCACGCACCGTGGCAAAGAGCGGCTCCATCTTAAGCACAAAGAAGATGACGACAATGGCAGTCGCCAACAGCAGCGGCGCCATGATCAGGGCAAGCTGCGGGCTGGTGACAAACATCAGGATCATGCTGCCGACCATCAGCAGCGGCGCGCGTGTGCCGATGCGCAGCGTGATCTGCGTCAGCCGCTGCAGCGCCATTGTGTCGCTGGTCAACCGGACCATCAACTGGCCGGTCTGCGTGCGGTCGAGATTGCCGTAGGAGAAATGCTGGATATGCAGGAAGATCGCCTCGCGCAGGTCGCGCGCCACGCTCTCGCCGACGCGCACCGAGTAGAGATTGTTGCCGACGGCGATCACGGCGCTGACCAGCGAGATCACCACCATGATCAGCCCGGTCTGCAACACGACCTGCTGATTGCCCTGGTTGATGCCCTCGTCGATGATGCGCTGAATCAGGCGGGGGATCGAAAGATCGAGAAACACAAGGATGGTGAGCAAGATTAGGGCAATAGCAGCCCAGCGCCGGTAGGGGCGCACAAACCCGGAGAGCTTGAAGACATATTTCATTGGCAGCCACGTTCTACATTAAGATGCATCAAAAAAACGCGCAGCGGCGCGTGCGGTGCCCATTCTCGCGCCGCTGCACGTGATGACCAAATGACGCGGCAAATTACATGAGCACGCATCGCGCACTTTTTCATCACGCGGCTTGCCGAGAGGGATCGATTCGATAGAAAACCGGCCGGCTGTCGAGGATCATTGTTGGTCTGCCGGAATTTCCTTCCCGGAAGCTTTGGAACTTCCGGGAAGGCGTCACAGCACCCTGTCGAGGATCACTGTTGGTCTACCTCTCATACACGCGCCAAAACCAGCCGGAAACGCTTGTCTCACTGGGCACGCCCAGCGGTGAGCATGTCAAAATTATCAGGTTGCCACTTTTTGATCTGCACACTTGTTTGCACTCCAACTGCCTCTGATAACCTTTTCCCCCTCACCCACATGCTGCTATGCGTATTAGAATCTCACGCTCACGCTGCGTCAATCCCTTGAAAAGAGGACCAGCAATTGCTCAGCATCCTCCAGAAAGCTTTGGAGCATTCGGCGCGGCGCGCCCCATGACGCCCCCCGTTAGAATTGCTGGTCACTTCAGTTTCAAATTGACCACAGCCCCATTGTCGTATAAGATAGGCGACATGAGACACAGTCTGGTGTGGGGCAAATTGGCGGCGACAGGGTACTTGTATCGACGGGGCACAGGCTGCCCCTTCCCACTTCTGCCCTGCGCCAATGCAGCGCGCACCTGACGTTTTTTCCAGTTCGCATTACCAACGCGTGGGCAAGCAGATCGCTCACGCGTTTTTGTTTGCCAGCGCCATCCAGCCACGATGATGAGCCACGATTACGGAGTATGACTATGAACAAATTTCCTCCTGTCGACGAGCAGATGCGCATTCTGATGCGCGGGGTCGATTTCGGCGACGAGCAGACCTACCAGAGCATGGAAAAGGAGCTGCGTGAGCGGCTGCACGCCAGCGAAGACAGCGGGCGCCCCCTGCGCGTCTACTGCGGCTATGACCCGTCGTCGCCTGACCTGCATCTGGGGCACACGATTTCAATGCGCAAGCTGCGCCAGTTTCAGGATCTGGGCCACGATGTCACCTTTCTGATCGGCACCTTCACCGGCATGGTGGGCGACCCCAGCGACAAGGAGAGCGCGCGCCGCCAGCAGACGTTGAGCGACGCACTCGGCAAGGCCACCAGCTATGCCGAGCAGGCGTTTCGCGTGCTCGACCGCGACAAGACCAAGATTCGCTACAACCATGAATGGCTGAGCGAGCTTTCCTTTGCCGATGTGATCGGACTGGCAAGCCACTTCACCGTCCAGCAGTTTCTGACGCGCGAGAACTTTGCCAAACGCTTCGAGAAAAACGACCCCATCTGGCTCCACGAATTCTTCTACGCGCTGATGCAGGGCTACGATGCCGTTGCCCAGGAAACGGACGTGCAGATCGGCGGCACCGACCAGTTGTTCAACTTAATGGCCGGGCGCAAGTTGATGGAGGCGCATGGGATGCGGCCGCAAGTCGTGCTGACCTTTCCGATCCTGGAAGGCACGGACGGCGTGCTGCGCATGAGCAAGTCGATCGGCAACGCCATTGGCATTGACGAGCCGCCGGGGGTAATCTACACCAAGGTGCTCAACCTGCCCGACCCCGTGATGCGCAACTACGCTGAGCTGGTGACGCGCTGGGAGCAACCCGAAATCGATGCACTCTTCGCCGACGTTGCAGCGGGAACGCTGGAGCTGCGCGAGCTGAAGCACCGGCTGGCGTGGGAGATCGTCAGCATCTTCCAGGGCGACGCCGCGGCCAACCAAGCGGCCGACGATGCGCGGCGCATGTACGAAGGCCAGGCGCCCAGCGATGCGCCGCGCTTTGTCCTGGCCGAAACGATGAACATTCTCGATCTGTTGCTCGCGGGCGGCGTGGTGCAGAGCAAAGGCGAAGCGCGGCGCCTGGTGGAGCAGAGCGGCGTGCGTCTGGATGGCAACCTGGTGGAATCCAAGGAGCTGATGTTGGAGCCAAATGGCGACGAGCGCGTCATCCAGGCCGGCAAGCGCAAATTCCTGCGCGTGGTTTCGGCGTAGAAAGACTTTTCGACGCGGAGGCGCCAAGATACAGAGGATCGCAGAGCAGGGTTGAATCGTACACCCGCCGCGCAACCAGCAGCGGCTGGTGGTGTTACATCCTTGGTACGGTATGACCTGACCCAATGATCGATGCCTGATAACAAAAACTCTACGCACCTCTGCCGCTCTGCGCCTCCGCGTCAAAGCATTTTGTGGGGCAGGGGCAGCTAACCCGCAAGCGAAGGAGAAACGACGATGGGATTGTTTAGTGGAAAAAAGGGACTCATCTTTGGCGTGGCCAACAAGAATTCGATCGCGTGGGGCATCGCGCAGGCCCTGCACGCCGAAGGCGCCGAGCTGGGCTTCAGCTACGCCGGGGAGATTCTCAAAAAGCGCGTCGAGCCGCTGGCAGAGAGCATCGGCGCGCCCTTTGTCGAGGAATGCGACGTCACCAGCGACGCGGCCATAGATGCGCTCTTTGTCAAGGTCGCGGACCAGCTGGGCAAACTCGACTTCCTGGTGCATTGCATCGCGTTTGCGCCGAGCGAAGAACTGGGCGGGCGCTTTGTGGACACCAGCCGCAACGGCTTTCGCATTGCGCTCGACATCTCCTGCTACAGCCTGATCGCCCTGGCGCGGCGTGCGCAGCCGCTCATGCCCAGCGGCGGCGCGATGATGGCGATGACCTATTTCGGGGCGGAAAAGGTGACGCCCAACTACAACGTCATGGGCGTGGCCAAAGCCGCGCTGGAGGCTTCGGTGCGCTATCTGGCGTGGGATTTGGGCAAAGACAATATTCGCGTCAACGCTATCAGCGCCGGCCCGATCAAGACGCTGGCCGCGTCGGGCGTCAGCGGCTTCCGCAAGAGCCTCACCTATGTGGGGCAGGTGGCGCCGATGGGCAATGTCGATCAAGAAGACGTGGGCCAGGCCGCGGCTTTTCTGCTGAGCGACCGCGCCACGCGTATCACAGGTGAAGTGCTTTATGTCGATGGCGGCTACAACATTATGGGGGCGCCGGACCCGGCCATCATGGAAGGAGCCACAAAAGGCGAGTAGACGGCAGGCAAGTCTGAGACGGAACCACAAAATTACACGATCTCTATCGTCACCATGACGACAGAGATCGTAAAGCAAGGAGGGGAAGTGCGTTCCCCTCCTTTTCTATGCGCCTCTGCGTCTTTGCGTTAAGAAACTATTTCCAGGTCAGCTTCTTAGACTGTGGTGCGGCGTCCCATGATTAGCGAGACAACAAACAGAATCAAAAATACCACGAACAACACCCACGCGATATTGGTGGCGACGCCAGCGACGCCGGAAAATCCAAAGATGGCAGCGACAACGGCAACCGCCAAAAAGATCAACGCCCATCGTAACATTGTGCTTCTCCTTTGCTTGTAGTTGATTAAAAGCGCTTGACGCAAAGCGAACCTGAAGGCTCTGATAGTCTGCGTCCTTGCGGCGACGCGGGATTCAGCGTCGGGCCGCTTCTTGCACATAGCTTTTGTGACGCTGCGTTCAGGTTGTTGCTGATCCCCCTGCCTGGCAATTCATGAATCACCCAGCCACACCAGTGGTCCTCATCACAGCCACAGCAGCCTGGTCACAAGCTCCTGCATCTTATCAGGAAAGCAGAAATCCGTCTGTACATCGAGGTACAGACGCAGGATAGAGAGGCCGATATATCCATTTTTCCCGCGCTTTGTGCCCCTGAATGTAACCGCCACTTGTAGCCGCATACATGGCGCACCTGATTTTCCCGCTTTATAGTAGAAGATAGTAGAAGTGCTTCGGGCAATCACTGCTCAGGCTGCATCACCCGCGGATTTGGCGAGCAGGAGAAAGTAGACCTGGCCAGCACTGGAAGTCAGACTGTTCTCGAAGCTCGCCTTGCAACAGCTGCACAAAACATCAACATGAAAAGGAAACAAAGATGCCGACGATTGGATATGCTTTATCGAGTGAGGAGCACCGCCCCAATGATCTGGTGCGTTATGCCCAGCGCGCCGAGGAGGCAGGCTTCAGCTTTGCCCTGATCTCCGACCATTTCCATCCGTGGATCGACCAGCAGGGGCAAAGTCCTTTTGTCTGGAGCGTACTCGGCGCCATCGCACATGCGACTGAAAGGCTGCGTCTGGGCACTGGCGTCACCTGCCCGACCGTGCGCATTCATCCTGCCATCATTGCGCAGGCGGCCGCGACGACAGCCAGCATGATGCCGGGTCGCTTCTTTTTGGGCGTGGGCACCGGTGAGGCGCTCAACGAGCATATTTTGGGCGACCATTGGCCCGCCTACGAGATGCGTGCGGATATGCTCGTCGAGGCCATCCAGGTCATCCGCCTGTTGTGGGAGGGCGGCAGCCAGACCTTCTATGGCGACTATTATACCGTCGAAAACGCACGCATCTACACGCTGCCCGACGAGTTGCCGCCGATCATGGTGGCCGCGTCTGGCAAGACCGCGGCCACCATGGCCGGCGAGGTCGGCGATGGGCTGATCAGCACCGCGCCAGATGCTGACATTGTTGCTGCATTTGAAGAAGGTGGCCGGCGCAAGCGCCCCCGCTATGGGCAGATGACGGTCTGCTGTGGGGAGAATAAGGCGGAAGCCAAGCGGATTGCACACCTTTATTGGCCCAACGCCGCGCTGCACGGCGAGCTGAGTCAGGTGTTGCCCACGCCCGCGCATTTTGAGCAAGCCGCGCGCGGCGTGACAGAAGAGGAAATAGCCAAATCAATTCTGTGCGGCAACGATGTCGACCAGCACAAAGCGCAGATCGAGGAGTATGCCAAAGCAGGCTTCGATTATGTATATGTCCATCAAATTGGCCCTGACCAGGAGGCTTTTTTCAAGTTCTACGAGAAAGAGATTTTGCCGGCCTATCGATAGAGGTGCAGGGTTGCTGGCAGCCCGTTCAGCCGTATATCAGCCGTGGAAAGGAGTCAGACATGCCATACAAACATCTCAGCGACTTGCCGGACAGCGTCCGCGACCATCTGCCCAAGCACGCCCAGGAGATCTATCAGGCTGCGTATAACAACGCTTGGGAAGAGTACAAGGATGCAAGCGACCGGCGCGGCGACGCCTCGCGTGAAGAGACCGCACATCGCGTCGCGTGGAGCGCGGTCAAGGAAAAGTACGCAAAAGGCGATGACGGTCAGTGGCGCAGCAAGTCGACGTGAATCTATTGAAGCTATCTCCGCCGGCCCACGGTTTCCTGTCCACTTGTGGCTGACAGGAGACTGCTGTGCAGCGCCAAGTCAGGCGGGAGCCACCTCCTCCTGATTATCCTCTCTCAAAGAATGCACAATGAGTAAACAGGACTTGTAGGGTATAATCATCTATGATGATCATCGCGCCGATTTCCTTTAGTCGGCTGCCCATCCATAATCCTGGGACTCGTGTGCATACTAATGACAAAGATTCGCGTCATACTAGCTGATGACCATCCCGTGGTGCGAACAGGGATCCGCGCACTTTTGGAGCAATCGCCGGACATTGTGATTGTGGCTGAAGCAGATAACGGCGCCGATATTATTCCGCTGGTCAAACATCATCAGCCTGATGTGCTGATTCTTGACATTGAAATGCCCCAATTGTCCGGTATTGAAGTTGCCCAAGCGATTAAAGAACATAATTTTCCAGTGCGCGTCCTCGCGCTCAGCGCCCACACCGACCAGCAGTATGTATTCCGCATTCTTGCCAATGGCGCCGCAGGCTATTTGGTGAAAGATGAGGCGCCGGAGATGATCATTGAAGCGGTGCGCGGCGTAGCTTCCGGTACGGAAGGATGGATCAGTCGCCAGGCTGCTGCACAGATGAGCGTCTTCATGCGCCAGGACAAAGAAAAAGACCTGACGCCGCGTGAACAGGAGGTCCTCCATCTGGTGGCAGATGGCAAGAGCAATCAGGAGATCGCTTATAGTCTGCGGATCAGTGAAAGCACAGTTGAAAAACACGTCAGCTCGCTGCTGGCTAAGCTAAACGTCGCCTCGCGCGTGGAAGCGGCGGTGCAAGCAGTGCGCAAGGGATTGGTGTAAGCGCCAGCAGTCAATAGCGGAAATCCCTACCCTTGATTACGGTCACTCCCCGTACCAAAAAGCATCCTCTGCGTATATCCTGATAGGGGCAACAGGATCTTCACCTGTCGCCATTTAGCAAAAACCACAAGAGCAATCTCATGCGATGGAGGCTTTGCACAGCTCGCTTAGCCTGCGCTATCGCATCACTATCAGGAGGAGAATTCAGATGATCAAGCTGCTTGTAGTCCATCATGTGCGCATGACGTGCGAGTTGCTTGTTGCGGTGCTGTGCGAAGAGCCGGACATCCATGTGCTGAGCTATGCGCAGACCGAGGATGAGGCGCTGTCGCGCGCGGCTGAGCAAAAATACAACACAGTGTTGATCGATGTCCATCTCCCCAACCAGGGAGCGCTGCGTCTTGCCAATGCCTTGCGTCAACTTCAGCCAGACATCAAAATTCTTGTGATGGGAATCGTCAATTCAAAATCCGCCATTCTCCACTGTGTGGAGGAAGGCATCGACGGTTACCTGCTGGAAGAAGAAGGCCCATCCGATCTGGTCAAGAAGCTACGCGACATTCACAATGGACAATTTACCATCTCCCCGTCTGTGGCGTTTGCCCTGATGAACCGCATTGCCGATCTGAAGCAGATGACGAAAGAACTGTACGGGATCAGCCATCAATATAGCGACGACCTGTTCGCCGAGCTGACGCCGCGCGAATGGGAAGTCATCCGTCTCATTGAGAAAAACTACAGCAATCAACAGATTGCGGAGGAACTGATCATCACCCCGGGCACCGTCAAAAATCACGTGCACAGCATCCTTAACAAACTGGATGTCCGCTCGCGCGAGCAGGCGGTGCTGCTGATGCGCCAGCTACTCAGCGGCCAGCAACCAAAGCTCACTGGCGAGCATGGCGAGACCAGGGTGGCGTGTTCGCTGCTGAATCGCACGGGCAGAAATGATGTGCCTGAGCGCATCGAATACATCAAGAACCCGTTGCTCTCTGCCTGACGCAGACTTACCTGGCTACAGGGGCTGGCTTTTACATCCCAGGTAAGCAACTTTCCCTTTGTCTCCTTAAAACTCTCCCTTTTTTCCTCTTTCTGAGCCTCCCTTGGAATGGATTCAATCTATTCCAAGGGAGGCTCAGCCACATTGGTCATTTGGAGAAGCGATGCAGGAGAAGCGATGCAGGAGAAGCTATGCACTGCCGCTGCGCTGGACAGAGCCTTCTCCTGCAGCAAGGTTCTATGATGTCTGCATGGCCTGTACGTTGATAGACTCAGAAAGCTTGGTCAGCTTCTTGTCCGCTGCATATTCCTCGTCAAGGGTAGCCTGTAGCAGACCGGCCGCTGCGGTGTCATTAAGCAACACGGCATATTGGTGCACTGTACCATAACCGGCAATCTCGTAGTGTTCTACACGCTGCGCCGCGGCGATCAGGCCAGCATCGATGGTCTCTGGGTCTCCCTCTTGCTTGATGTGCTCTTCGCCCTCTTTGATGAGACCCTCCATCCCCTTGCATTTTTGACCGCCGGGTGCGTAGTCCAGTCCCTCGAAAATCTGTTCGAGGCGCTGGCGGTGAGTTTTAGTCTCCGCCAGGTGTTGCTCGAAAGCCTGCTGCAACTGCAACGAATGGGCAGCTTTGGCCATCTTGGGCAACGCTTCCACCAGTTGCGTTTCAGCGCTGTATAGGTCCTTCAACTGCTCGACATAGAGTTTAGTCAAATTCTCAAGCTTCATGATGTCCTCCGTTATTACTTTTACTTGTTACTCTACTTGTTACTCTACTTGTTACTCTTACTTAAACTTATTGATTGTCTTCAAAGCAACCCTTCCCCACAACGTTGTGGGGAAGGGCATAGGGGGTCTGCAATTTTACATCTGACGTGGAGGATCAGGGTCACTGGTTTACATCAAACCCCAGTTGGCTCCAGAACGCGTCCGTGTCAGTGACAAACTCATCCGGCATGATTGTGGCATCGGGATAGAGACCTGGATCATAGATGGGCGCACCGGCCAGCGTGTCGCGATCAATGGTGCTGTTGAAGGCCATCATATCGCCATCCGCTGGGGTGGTCGTGTCGAGCGCCGTGAAGGGAACCACATAGACGGCATTCGGGTCGCCAAGCGTGCCAAAATCAAGGATGACATACTTGACGCGGCTGCTGCCCAGGTCGACCAGCACATCATTCATGACAGCAGGTGCGTCGCCCAGACCGTTGATCGGATAGCCCAGGAAGTCCGACAGCCACATGACGCCATTGGAATCGACTTCGGTAAAGTCAACGCCCGAGTCAAACTGATTGTCACGCCAGAACGTGTTTACGTCATCGTCCCAGGCGGGGTTGGTCAGATCCGGCCAGTCGTTGCCAACATCCGGGAAGTTTTCGAGCGCCTGCTCATCGAAGTTCAGCACGAGCTTATCATCCGGCCCCCACATGAAGGCGCTGAGGGGAACAATGATGTCCTTGTCGCCCAGGTCGAGGAAACCACCGTACTCGACAGAGGCAAAGAGAACATCGCCGGTGCGCGTGTCGATCAGCAGGTTTTCCAGATCGCCTGACACTTCACCGTCACGGTTGTCAAAGCCATAGTCCAGCAGCGTAGAGCCACGAATCAGCGCCCCTTCGGCGCCACTGACGCCAGCCAGCCCCATGTGTGTGGCGGCTGTCGCATCGACATTGCCCATTGCCTCTGTGTCAGTCATGGCTTCTGTATCGGTCACGACGCCAGTATCGGTCATAGCGCCGGTGTCGGTCATGGCGCCGGTGTCAGTCATGACTTCCGTATTGGTCATAACATCAGTGTCAGTCATGACTTCCGTCTCGGTAATCACCTCAGTGACCTCAGTCTCGGTAATCACGTTCGTATCGGTCATGACCTCAGTGTCAGTCGTGACTGTGGAATCATCAATGGTGGATTCTGTCGGGACCAGTTCCTCAGTTGCAGAGGCTGGCGTCTCGACCACCGCGGGTTCAGTATCCATCTGATCGTCGCTTGGACCTGAGTCGCCACAGGCGGCAAGCGCCAGCAGACCAAGCAGCAGAATAACTACAAGGGAGATTCGCTTCCAGTGGGTTGATTGCATCTTGTGTGCTCCTTTCATGTTTACATTTAACAACCACATGCATCTTAGAAAGCTGGCGGCGTCACGAAAACCATCGAGTCAGGTTATGGCGTTCGCTGACCGCTTCAAGTGAGGCGCCCTGAGTGGCCCGCAACTTGGAAGAGCAGGCCATGCCAGGGCAGTCACCATTGATGTAAGCGTAGCAGAAGCGGGCAAGGGTTGCATGTACATGGCACAAGCGGCAGGTACGAATCAAGTCATACTCTGCCAGTGGCCTCTTTAGCTTTCAAAAACTGACTTGAAAATAGTCTCTGAACGCAAAGGCGCGGAGAAGCAGAGGCGCAAAGGCATTTTCATGTTCGATTGTGCGCCGCAGGGG
>JACSRH010000151.1 GCA_014879855.1 Caldilineaceae bacterium
AAGACAAGGAGAGAGAGGAAGACAAGGAGAGAGAGGAAGACAAGGAGAGAGAGGAAGACAAGGAGAGAGGAAGACAAGGAGAAGGGGAGAGCAATTCTGTGCGCCAGGCTGACACCGAGGCAAATTCCCCCATCTCCCCATCTCCAATCTCTAATCTCCAATCTCCCAATCTCCAATCTCCCAATCTCCCAATCTCCAATCTCCAATCTCCCGTCCTCTCGCTCAACCACGTCGCGTATTGGTACATGCGCGGCACGCCGTTGGAGGTGCAGGCGATCAGCGACATCACCCTCGACGTGCAGCGTGGGGAGATCATCGGCATCATCGGCCACACGGGATCGGGCAAATCGACGGCGATCCAACATTTCAATGCGTTGTTGAGGCCGCACGCGGGCAAGGCGATCGTCGTCGGGATGGATCTCAACGCACCCGATCTCGATCTGCGCATGATCCGCCGCCGCGTGGGGCTGGTCTTCCAGCTTCCTGAAGCGCAGCTTTTCGAGCAATTTGTGGGCGACGACGTGGCCTATGGCCCGCGCAAATTAGGGTTGAACCGTGAAGAGGTGCGCGCGCGCGTGCGCCGGGCGATGGAGACGGTCGGCCTGCCGTTCGAGGAGTTCAAAGATCGGCTGACCTTTACGCTCAGCGGCGGGGAGATGCGACGCGCGGCGCTCGCCGGCGTGCTGGCCCTGGAGCCAGAAGTGCTTGTGCTCGACGAACCGACCGCCGGGCTTGACCCAGAGGCGCGCCGCCAGTTGATGCACCATATCCTGACGCTGCACAATGAGGGCATGACGCTGGTCATCGTCTCGCATAATATGGAGGAGCTGGCCGAAATCTGCGACCGTCTCTATGTGATCAGCGAAGGCCGCACCTATCTGACGGGAACGCCGGGGGAAGTCTTCAACCGCGCGGCAGAGCTCCGCCAGATGGGGTTGGATGCGCCCGATGTCACGTTGATCGCCGAACGCCTGAAGGAAGCTGGCTGGCTGGCGCCCACAATGCAGGTCTACACACTGCCACAGGCGATTGAGGCGATCAGCCAGGTGATGGCGGCGCGGACGCGTCCTTAAACGATAAACCACAGAACGATAACGACACAGAAAACGATAACGACACAGCGGATCCTTCAAAAGAGGCAACCAGAGTGTTCACCAGGATCGAGCAGCAAGTTCTTGTCCACATCGACGACGGCGAATTGATCGATTGGGTGCAGGCGCTGGAGGCGCAGGAGATCAAGCGGTTGCTGTAAGTGGCGCTGGCCGGCGACGCGCGGCTGCGCTACGGTTTGCGCGTGCTGGAGGTGCGCTTTCCGGCACTTACCGACCCTACTCATCCTGTCGTCGCGGGGCTGGCATCTTGTCACCTGCGGCCCCGGCGACATCCATATCCCGCTCATATCGACGAATGGGTGAGGATGGCGGCGATCAAAACCGCCGCGCGTATGGATGCGTTGGCGGCGGTGCGCTTGCTGGGCATGGCCTGAGGCGCATCCACGCCGACGCAAAACACACCAGGTCTTACTAAAGACAAACCAGGTTTCTCGGAGAAACCTGGTTTGTGATCAGCTCTGTAGGGGGTGACTCTCGCCCACCTATTTTGCGGCCGCGTAGTTTTTGGCCACCTCGGCCCAGTTCACCACGTTCCACCACGCTTCCAGATAATCTGGACGGCGATTCTGGTAGTTGAGATAATAGGCGTGCTCCCACACATCCACGCCCAGGATCGGGGTGTCGCCCTGCATGTAGGGACTGTCCTGATTGGGCAGGCTATAGGCGTCGAGGCTGCCATCGGCCTTCACGACCAACCATGCCCAGCCGCTGCCAAAGCGGCCCGCGCCCAGTGTCTTGAACTTGGTCTTGAACTCATCGAAGCTGCCCCACTTGGCGTTGATCGCATCGGCCAGTGCGCCGGTCGGCGCGCCGCCCGCGTTCGGCCCCATAATCTTCCAGAAGAGGCTGTGGTTGGCGTGACCACCGCCATTGTTGCGCACCGCGGTGCGGATATTCTCTGGAACCTGGTCGATATTGCGGCAGATGTCTTCGATGCTCTTGCTTTCCCATGCCGTACCGGCCACCGCGTTATTCAAATTGTTGACGTAGGCCTGATGATGCTTGGTGTGATGAATGTTCATCGTGCGCGCGTCGATTGTCGGTTCGAGTGCATTTTCGGCATAGGGTAGGTTTGGTAGTGTAAAAGCCATCGGAATCCTCCTTGTGTATGTTGGTTTCGATTGCATGTCCAGTTGAGCTGTACCATGCTCCACTGTCGCACAGGAATCGGTTGATTTCCGTGCCGCAGGATACAAATGCAACGAATTACGTAGCTCAGACGCGGTTTAGAAAGAACGCTTTCGGCGCAGGGATGGTGACTTTCAGAAGGCTCGCGCTTCAAGGTGGACAAATACCCCGCGCCGCTGCAAAATGTGTACGTCCCACTTTTCCGCGCGCAGCACCTCAACGGTCGGGCGGTTCAGATGGCAATTGTGTGCAATGCCCCGCCAATAGGGCGTGGCCGCGTCGGCGGCGCCGGCTAAAAATGGGGTTTGCGGGCGCACATGCTCCACCATCGCAAGCACGCCGTTTGGCTTCAGCACCCGCCGGATTTCGCGCAGCGCCTGGCGCTGATCTCGCACCGAGCAGAAGACCAGGCTGGAGACAACATGATCGATGCTGGCGCTGGCAATGGGCAGGTGCTCGGCCACGGCGATCTTGACGCTGACCGGCAGCACACAGCGCGCGGCCGCGACTTGCGCCTGCTGAGCGCTCGACGCGTCCGGCTCGATAGCGAAAACCTGCGCGGCGCGACGGTAACGGGAAAGATTCGCGCCTGACCCGGCGCCGATTTCCAGCACGACGCCGGTGATTTCACCGACCAGCCATTCCCGCCAGTTCCACACGCTGATGCTCATGCCGTCACCTCGATCAGCGTAATCTGCGGGCGGGCGCGGAAACGCAGCGGGATGCCTTCGCCCATGCCGCGCGTAATGTAAACTTGCGTGCGGCCGTAGCGGAAAAAGCCAGACACGTGTTGGCGCGGCACGAACTCGACCTGCGTGTGCGCCGGCCCCCAGAACGGCACTCTGATCTGCCCGCCATGCGTGTGTCCCGACAAGACCAGATCCACGCGCGGCAACTGCGGGCTGGCGATGATGTCCGGGTTGTGGCTCAACAGGATCAGCGGCGCATGTTCCGGGATGTCGCACACCGAATCGCCCAGGCGCGGCCGCCCCTCGATCACGTCATCGACGCCAGCCAGATAGATGTCCAGCCCAAGTTCAGGACGCACCAGATGAACCCCGTGGTTGTGCAACAAAGTCATGCCCCACTGCGCCAGCGCCGCGGTCAGGCGGTCGGTGTTGTTGCCGCCCGTGCGCCGGCCATCCAATGGCGTATTGCGCACATAGCGCAGATAGCGCGGCCCGCGTGTGGCCGCGGCAGCAATGCGCGCCAGCGGGCCACGCTGTGGGTCGCGCCGCCGCTCCGCCGCCTGAAAGGTGCGCCACATGCGCGGTAATGCTTCCTGCATCGCATAATGCGTGTAATCATGGTTGCCAAAGACGCCGAACGAACCCAGGCGCGGGCGCGGGACGGCGTCGAGCAGGCGCAGCACATTTTCCAGCCCGTTGTCGAAATGAATGAAATCGCCGGTATGGAAAAGCAGGTCATAATCCAGCCCCGCGGTGAGGGCGCGCACACGCTCGATCTTGGCCAGCTCGCGGCGGTTGCGTTTCCCCCCATGAAAATGCGAATCGCTGAGCTGCAGAATACGCAATCCACCCTTTGGCAGTCGTCCCGCCGCACCAGGCAGACGCACGGTCAGCCGTTCCAGACGAATATCGAGCGGCTCGACCTGAAGCGCATAGGTCAGGATGCCCAGCACAGCGGCCGCGCCTCCGGCCAGCACGGCCGCGCCGCCCCACCACCGCGGCGAGAGGATCGAACGCGTTGCTGTGCGCGGCGCGGAGAAAGGTTGAAGTCCGCGGGACAATTCGGTTTGTAGTGGATGTTGTTGGTTAATCATCCGATGCAGCATAGCAGAGGCCGAAATTGACGACAATTCGCACACTGCACGGGCGCGTCTCAAAATTTAGGGGGGGGGCTGACAGGAGATCGTGTTATTGGCCGCTGTAGCTTCCCTGATCTTGCTGAGCGTTATTGCCCGCCATCGGCCCGGCCTGCTGCTGGTTGACGCCACTTGGAGCGTTGCTGCGATCACCGTCGGGCTGGCAGCCCGACCTGCGGGAAGCGTGCCAAAAGGATGGAACAGCCCCCCGTACGGAGCATTCAGAAAACGTGGGCCGGCAGCCGTCACCTCCTCGCAAGTTGACAACATAGAGTGTCTAATAGACAATTTCCCTATGGATAGTTCGTCGATGTGATAGATGCCAAAATCACAGCGCCACTTTTGAAAGAGGATGCAAACACATGGAAACGCAATTGATCCCGCCACTGGACAAGCCCCTTGCTCACGATTTTGAAACGAAAGCTGCCAATACCATTCGCATGTTGGCGGCGGACGCGGTGCAGACCGCCAATTCGGGTCATCCTGGCATGCCGATGGGCATGGCCGTCGCCGCGCTGACGCTTTGGACGCGCGTCATGCGCTACAACCCGGCCAACCCGCAGTGGATGGACCGCGACCGCTTTGTGCTCAGCGCGGGCCACGGCTCAATGCTGCTTTACTCCATGCTGCACCTCACTGGCTATGATCTGCCGCTGGAGGAGCTGAAGAACTTCCGCCAGTGGGGCAGCAAGACGCCAGGACATCCCGAATTTGGGCACACCGTGGGCGTCGAAACGACGACAGGCCCGCTCGGCGCCGGTTTCTCCAACGGCGTGGGCATGGCGTTGGTCGAAGCCTGGCTGGCGCAGCGTTTCAACCGTCCCGGCTTTGAGGTTGTCAACCACTTCACCTATGCCATCGTCAGCGACGGCGACCTGATGGAAGGCATCGCCAGCGAAGCCGCCAGCCTGGCCGGACATCTGCGTCTGGGCAAAATGATCTATCTCTACGACGACAACTCGATCACCATCGACGGTAAAACCGGCATTTCCTACACCGAAGACTGGGCCAAACGCTTCGACGCCTATGGCTGGCACGTGCAGCGCGACGTCGATTTCAACAACAGCGCCGCTATTTTTGACGCGGTGATGACTGCACAGAACGACCCGCGCCCCAGCATCATTGGTCTCAAGAGCATTATTGGTTATGGCAGCCCCAACAAGGCCGGCACCTCCAAAGTGCACGGCGAGGCGCTGGGTGAGGACGAACTCAAAGCGACGAAAGAATATCTCGGCTGGCCGCTAGAGCCACGCTTCTTCATCCCCGACGATGTGCTTGCCTTCTACCGGCAGGCGCTTGCGCGCGGCGCCCGCCTGGAGGACAGCCACGCCCAGTTGATGTCCGCCTACGCGGCCGCGCATCCGGAACTGGCCGCCGAACTTGAACGCTTCCTCAGCGGCGAATTGCCCGACGGCTGGGAGGAGGCGCTGCCGATTTTCCCTGCTTCCGCCAAGGGCGACGCTACGCGCAACAGCAGCGGCAAGGTGATCAACGCCCTCGCCGCGGTGCTGCCCAACCTGATCGGCGGCAGCGCCGACCTGGCTGGCAGCAACAAGACGACGATCAGCAGCGCACCTTTTATCAAGCCGGATGATTTCGGCGGCCCGAACATCCATTTTGGCGTGCGCGAGCATGGCATGGGCGGCGCCCTTAACGGCATGGCGCTCCACGGCGGCGTGATTCCTTACGGCGGCACATTCCTGATCTTCAGCGATTACATGCGCGGGGCGATCCGTCTGGCCGCGCTATCTGGTTTGCGCGTCATCTATGTCTTCACCCACGACAGCATTGGTCTGGGTGAAGATGGGCCGACCCATCAGCCGATCGAGCATCTGGCCGCGTTGCGGGCGATGCCCAACCTCACCGTGATCCGCCCCGGCGACGCCAACGAGACCAGCCAGGCGTGGCGCGCGGCGCTGCTCAACACCGGCGGCCCCACTGCCCTGGCCTTGACGCGTCAGAACCTCCCCACCTACGACCGCACCGCGGATGGCCTGGGCGCGGCGGAAGATTTGCTCAAGGGGGGCTATGTTTTCTTCGAGCAGGCGCCGGATGGTGTGCAGCTTGTGCTGATCGGTACGGGCAGTGAACTCGACATTGCCTACACCGCGGCCAAACAGCTTGCCGCCGAGGGCGTCGGCGTGCGCGTGGTGAGCCTGCCAAGCTGGGAGATCTTTCAGGCGCAACCCGCGGCCTACCGTGCAGAAGTCTTGCCGGACGGCGTCGCCAAAGTCGCGGTCGAAGCGGCTTCTCCCTTTGGCTGGGAGCGTTGGGTGGGCAATGACCCGCGGCAGAGCGCCATCATCGGCATCGATCACTTCGGCGCCAGCGCTCCCTTCCAGCGCATCTATCAGGAATTCGGCATCACCGCGGAGCACGTTGTCGCCGCGGCGAAAAAGTTGCTTTAGGGGGTTAGAGTTTAAGAGATTGGAGATTCAGAGATTGGAGACTGATGACTCAGCGCCTCAATTTCCAATCTCCAATCTTTACTCTCCAATCTTTACTCTCTAATCTCTCGTCTCCAATCTCTCGTCTCTTACGGTAAATACGCTATGCTCACAACTCTACACACCACCCTCCGCCGCACCCGGCAGCATCACGCCATCGAACACGCTACGTTGTCGATCCTAGCCGAACGTTTTCCAGAGCGACGGATGGTGGGATACAGCGACCCGGCCGGCTTCACGTTGCTGACAGACGTCCCAGAAGAAGCTGCCCGCCGTGCGCTGGCCGACGCCATGCTGCGCTTGCAGGCCGGTGAGACGCGCCTGGCGATCCACCCAAACTGCGGCACCAACCTGCTGACCACAGGCGTGCTTGTCACCCTGGCGGCGCTGCTGGGCAGCGCGGGCGCGCGCAAGGAGATCCTGAGCCGCTTTACGCGAACGCTGATCCTGGTATTGCCGGCGCTGGTGATCAGCCCAGGAATGGGCATGCGCTTGCAACGTTATACCACGACGGCGGAGGTCAGCGACCGTTGGGTCAAGGAAGTTCGTCCCTTGCAGTTGGGTGGGATGCGCGGGTTTCGCATCATGTTTGCGTAACACGAAGTAGGCCGCGGACGGCGCGGATCAGGCGGACTCGCGCGGATTACACTGCCATGATTTATCTTTTGATAGGTGCAGACGAATATCTGACTGCCGAATGGCTTGCGGCGCAGAAGGCAACATTGGGCGACCCGGAAATGGCTGGGTTGAATACGGTCGAGTTGGCCGGCGCCCAAAGCAGCGCGGCGTCCATCCTGGGCGAAGCGTCGATGATGCCCTTTCTGAGCGAACGCCGCCTGTTGATCGTGCGTGGTCTGTTGGACGCCTACGAAAAACGCATGGCCGCCAGCAAAAGCACGGACGCGGCCATCTATGTCGAAATGGCGCAATTCCTGGCCGGTTTGCGTGGCGTCCCGGAGACTTGCCTTCTCGCACTTGTGGATAACTCTGTGGATAAGCGGCGCGGACTGTGGAAAGGTTATGTCTTGCCGGCGGCCGGCGACCGTTTGGAGCAACGCGTCGAGGGTCTGGACGCGCTGATCAAGGCCGGCGCCGTTCACTTGCAGACGCTCGCCGCGCCCGATGCCAAGGCGTTGCCAGGCTGGCTGCAAGCGCGTGCGCGCGCCCGCAACATTGCCATCGAGGGTGGCGCGGTCGCCATGCTTGGCAATTTTGTCGGCGCCAACCTGCGCCAGCTCGACAACGAGCTGGAAAAACTGGCGCTCTACGCGGACGGCCGCCCGATCACGCCGCAGGACGTGCGCAAGCTGGTCGCTGACACCAGCGAAGAGCTGATCTGGAATCTGACGGACGCGCTCGGCCAGCGGCAAGCTGCCAAGGCAATGCACGCGCTGCGCGAGCTGCGGCGCAACGACCAAAGCCCGATCTATCTCGCCAGCATGATTGCCCGCCAGTATCGCATGTTGATCGAGATCAAGAGCTTACTCAACGCGGGCCAAACCAACCATTACGACATTGCCAAACAGCTTGGCTACAGCGCCTATCCGGTGCAGAAAGCAATGCCGCTTGCCCATCAATACACCTTCGAAGAACTGGAGGACGCGCTGGATCGCCTGCTGGACGTCGACATGGCAATGAAAACCGGCGCGGACCAGGATACGGAACTCGATGTTTTGATCGCCGAGCTATCCATGCGCCGCGTCCAACCGGCCCGAGCCTGAGGCGCGCCATGCTGCTCTCGCGGTTGAGTCTGACCCATTTTCGCAACTATCATCACCTGGAAATGGCGTTCGACAGCTCGCTCACATTGCTGCAGGGGCAGAATGCCCAAGGCAAAACCAACTTACTCGAAGCAATTTTCCTGCTTGCCACTAGCAAGCCTATCCATGCCGGGCAGGAGCGCGAGATTGTGGGCTGGCAGGCTGTCGACGAGCCGATCCCCTATTGCCGGGTGGCGGGGGAGGTGCAGGTGGATGGACGCACGCTAGACCTGGAAGTGATCCTGACCCCGCGCGGGGATGGCGTCAACTATACGAAGCAAATCAAGGTCAACGGCGCGCCCAAACGGAGCATGGATCTGATAGGGCTGTTGCGCGCAGTGCTCTTCTTGCCGGAAGATATCAAGCTGGTGGACGGGGGGCCAAGCGAACGGCGGCGCTATCTGGATGTCGCGCTGTGCCAGATCGACCGAGAGTATTGCCGGGCGCTCTCCTCTTTTCAGCGGGTGCTGCTACAACGCAACAGCCTGCTCAAGAGTCTGCGCGAACAGGACGCGCGCCCTTCAGCCGCAGGGGTTGATGCGCAACTGGCTTTCTGGGATGAGAAGCTGGTGCAGCATGGCGCGCTGGTCATCTCCAGGCGCAACAATTTTCTCGTCGAGCTGCAACAAAGCGCGGCCGAGCGTCACGCGGAGCTGAGCGGGCAGCGCGAACAGTTGACGCTGCACTATTTGCCTAGCTTCAACCCCGGCCCGCACTCCGACCAGGAATTTGAATTGCTGCGCGATGGATTGATGACTACGCCAGCAGCCGCCAAACTTGACGCCGGCGCGGTGGCTGGCCTCTATCTGCGCAAACTGGCGACGCGCCGCGCACGCGAAATCGCCGCGGGCACGACGCTCTACGGCCCACACCGCGACGATCTGCGCTTTCTCGCCAACGGGCGCGACCTGCGCACCTATGGCAGCCGCGGGCAGCAACGCAGCGCCGCGCTCTCGCTCAAGCTGGCCGAGGTGAGCGCCATGACCGGGGCAACCGGTTCTGCACCGCTGTTGCTGCTCGACGATGTGATGAGCGAACTCGACGCGGAGCGGCGCGCCATGTTGTTGACGGTCATCAACGACGTGCCGCAGGCCATCGTCACCACAACCGACTGGGAGGATTTTTCGCCTGAACTCCGCCAACGTGCACGCCGCTTTCGCGTGTATTCTGGTATAGTAGAAGCAGTTGATTAAAATTATGTCTGGTTACCGTCTCTTGAAGCACCGCCAGTATGAGCACAATGCCGAGCATCTGCCCGACTCGATCCGCCGCAAGGCGATGTGGGCGCAGGTGCTCCTAGGCACGCGCGGCCGGACGCCGAACGTCAAGACGACCACCGGCTACAACGCGCGCTGGCGGCGCACCCCCGTTCAGGGCTATCACTATTACCTCTGGTGGATCCCGCTTGCCGAGAGCGAATTGGCTGAACGCAGCGGCGCCGGGCCGCCCAGCCAGACTATTCTCGTCCACAGCATCCGCCACCACGACGAGACCGACGACCCCATCGACCTGGCTTCGCTCGACGAATTTGAAGAAGTGCCGCTCGCCAGCCTCGACCCGCGCTTCGACGAACAGCGCAGCGTGGGCCGGCATCTAAAGTCCGACCAGCTCGCACCGGCCACCGTCAAGGGATTGCCCGGCAGCGGCAAGACCGTAGCGCTTTTCTACCTCGTGCGCGACCTTGTCCTGCAAAGCGGGATCGATAGCCTGCTCTATGTGACTTACACGTCACGCCTCAAGCGCGCCGCGCGCGAATTCCTGTCCGCACAGGCGCCTGAGTTGGAAGAGCGCATCCACATTCGCACGCTCACGGAGCTGGAAAAAGAAATCTCCGGCCTGCCCGCGCACATCGACCCCCTGCACGAATTGGCCGATTTCCGGCGTTTCCTCGACATGCAGCCCGCGGCAAGTCTGGGCATCTGGCGGCGCTATCCCGCGGCGCTTTACACAGAAATCCGCGCGCATCTCCTGGGGCGCACCTTTCCCGCTGCCTATACGCTGTCGGCGTCGCGCCTGGCCGAAACGACCTTCATCGAGGGCGCGTTCAATCTCGACGCCTATGCCGCGTCCCGGCGGCTGACGCGTGATGAGGCGGCCATTGTCGTGCGCCTGGCCGAACGTCTGAGCAGCGACCGCTTTTTTCTGGACCAGATCGCTGCTGGACGCGCGTTAAAGCTGCTTATCCAGCCCAGCCAGCCGTCAAACGGAGCGCGCAAGCTGCCGGGCTGGCTGCGCACCATCGACGCGCTGGTGGTGGATGAAGTGCAAGATCTGACCCTGCTGCAGATCGCACTGCTGGCCGAACTAGCGCGGACGCGCATCGACGCGGCAGACCGGCGACTGGCTGTCGTGGTGGCAGGCGATGAATCGCAGATCGTGCAGCCCAGCGGGTTTGACTGGGGCATGACCAAGGATCTCCTGCGCGAGGTGCTGGGCGCCAACCCGCAGGAGTTCGAGTTCCGCCACCAACGCCGCTCACCGCGCAACCTGGCCTATGTGATCGATAACGCGTGGAATTTTTACAGCCACTTGCCCAAGCCGTTGCGCCCAAGCGCCAACCGGCAGAGCTTTCTGGACGATGCCGACGTCGAACTTTCCGTCTCAACACATCGCCCGGATCGCAGCGAAGAAAATGGCCGGCTGCTCATCTGCCCGCTGCCCGCTGCGATGCAGCGAGCGGACGCTGAAGCGAAGCAACAGTGGCGCGTCTTTATCGAGGAGCTGGCAGATCTGCCCGGGCGCGCGCTGATCGACCTGAACCGCAGCCTATCCGCGCTGGTGCGCAGCGAGACGCCAAGCCGTGAACCAGACCGTGAACCAAGCAGCGGGCCAGTAGGAGCAACCAAGGCCGATGAAGTGATCTTCGATGTGCGTGAGATCAAGGGGTTGGAGCGCAACACCGTCCTTGTCGCCGGCCTCAACGAAACCTATCAGCAGGCCATGCGGCTGGCGGCTAACACCAGCGACACGCCGCCGCTGCTGGAGGCGCGACGGCTGATCGATGAGATGCGCGTCGCGCTGAGCCGCTCGACCGACAAGCTGATTCTGTTCGAGGAGCCCGACGCGCCGGTGCTGGAGGCGCTTGCCATCGACAACGTGGAAGGCCACTACACCGTCAGTTGGGGCTCGCTGCGCGATTTGCTGCGCACCGAGCAGATGTCGGAGATCGAGGTGGTTGAGGGGTATCTCGACGAAGTTGACGATCTCATCGAACGTCGACGCTGGGAACAGGCGCGCAATCGCAATCGACGCGCCCACGAGTTTGCCGTGCAAATGGAAGACCGCACCCTCCAGCGCGAGGCGCAATCGCAATATGTCCAGATTTTCATCCAGGAGGCGGCTATTCACCTGCTGCAAGCGCAGCTGCCCGAGGCGCTGCGCCTCAATCAGCGAGCGCGGATGCTGGCCGCGGAGCTAGGCGACCCCGCGGTGATCGACGAGGCTGATGAACAGCGCGAGGCTTTGCGCGATGCCGTCGCCGCGCAACTGACTGGCATCCTGACGCAGAAAAGCGCACGCAGCGAAGATCCTGCTGTGCTTTATCCCCGTTTGCAGAAGTTTGAGCCACTGGTGGCGATGGTCGAAGATGCAGATCTACGCCGCACCCTCGACGAAGCCACGCTGGCAACCGGCTGGCAGTGGGGCGTTGCACTCCTCAGAACTGAGACGGAGGCGGGTGCACGTCTGATCGAGCTTTTCACCGAGCTTGCCGCTATCCTGCAACGGCAACAGGATCAGGCAGGGGCAGCGCTGGCAAAGGTTGTGGTGCAACGCTACACGGCGCTGCCTCATGCCACTGGGTTGACAGCGGCGCACATCACCTCTCTCCTTGACTGTATTGATCAGTCCCTGCATGAGCTTGCCCCGCTTGGCCTGCAAGGGGACGCCTATGCTTTTGTCGCGCACTGGCTCGAAGAGAGTTTTGCGCAGTTGAAAGATCAGCACGCGCTCTATTATGCCTGGGCAGTGCGCGCCGAACGCTTCAATGCCCAGGCCGGTTATGCCGCGCTTGACGACCGCCTGTGGGATTTAGAGAAGCGCGTCGAGTTGGCGGCCGGCTCCACCTGGACGACTGACGCCGCGGATGCCGCGGTGTTGCGTTTCGGCGCATTTATTGCCGCGTACAACGGCAACCCCCACGATGCGTCGCTGGCCTGGGAAAAGCTCGGCGAGATTGACCTGGCGATCAACCAGGCGCGGGAAGCCGGCGACCTCGAACGCGCGTACACCCTGCTGCGTCAGACCGGCCAGCCCATCCCGGATGCGCTTTCCACCGCGGTGAAATTGGTGCGCCAGGCCGCACAACTCGCCAACAAACAGCAAACCTTGCGCGACGGCGAGCGTCGCGCGCTGGCCGCCCAACTGACCAGCTTGCTGGCCGCGCTGGATGTCACCCCGCTGCGTGAACGCGATGACGACGCGTTGTTGGACGATCTAGCGTCATCAGCCTGATGCATCTCAAGAAATGGCCGAACGCACCCTGCTGCGTTCGGCCGCGGTTCGTGCCAAACTGGTCCGGATCGGAAGCCGCGCACGAAGCTCCATTCCTGCCAACGCGTGCAGCCATGACTGAGAAGAGTCGATCTGCGTTTTACGCCGTCACCAGATCGACCGCCGCAAAGGTCAGTTCGCCGTTGCGGGCATCGACCAGCACGTGGTCGCCTTCCTGCACCTTGCCCTGGAGAATCTCCAACGCCAGCGGGTCGGCAATGCGATGCTGGATCACGCGCTTGAGCGGGCGGGCGCCAAAGGCTGGATCGTAGCCTTCACCGACGAGCAACTCCTTGGCCGCATCGCTCAACTCGATGGTGATCTTGCGGTCGCGCAACAGCCCGCGCAGCCGTTCGAGCTGAATCTCCACGATCTCCTTCAACTGCGCCCGGCTCAACGCGTGGAAGACCACGATCTCGTCGATGCGGTTGAGAAACTCCGGCCGGAAGTGGCCGCGCAGCACCTCGCGCACGCGGCGCTCGACCTCTTCATTGACGTTCGCCACGTCCAGAATGTACTGGCTGCCCAGGTTGCTCGTCATGATCACGACAGTGTTCTTGAAGTCGACCGTGCGTCCCTGGCTGTCGGTCAGCCGGCCATCGTCCAACACCTGCAAGAGCACGTTGAAGACCTCTGGGTGCGCCTTCTCGATCTCGTCGAAGAGCACCACCGAATAGGGACGCCGACGCACGGCCTCGGTCAACTGGCCGCCTTCGTCATAGCCGATATAGCCGGGCGGCGCGCCGATCAGCCGGGCCACCGTGTGGCGCTCCTGATACTCGCTCATGTCGATGCGCACCAGCGCGTGCTCGTCGTCAAAGAGATATTCGGCCAGGCTGCGCGCCAGCTCGGTCTTGCCCGTGCCGGTTGGCCCCAGGAAAATGAAGCTGCCGATCGGCCGGTTCGGGTCCTGCAACCCGGCGCGGCTGCGGCGGATCGCATTTGCCACCGCGAGCACGGCTTCATCCTGTCCCACGACGCGGCGATGCAGGTGCGCGTCCATGTGCAGCAACTTCTCGCGCTCGCCCTCCAATAGCTTGGCGACCGGGATGCCCGTCCATTTGCTGACGATGGCCGCGATCTCCTCGGAGTCGACCTCTTCCTTGAGCAGCGCGCCGCCCTTTTGCAGCGATTGGACGCGCGCCTCGGCGTCGGCGAGCTGGGCCTCCAGTTGGCGCATCTTGCCGTAGCGCAACTCCGCGGCTTTTTGGAGATCGTAGGCGCGTTCGGCCTGTTCGATCTCGATGCGCATCTGGTCGATCTGCTCTTTGATCGACTGCACCTGCTGGATCGCCTCTTTTTCCGACTGCCAGCGCGTCGTCAACTGCTGGCTGGACTCCTGCAGGTCGGCGAGTTCCTTTTCCAACTGTTGCAGGCGTTCGCGGCTGGCGTCATCCTTCTCTTTTTTCAGCGCCTCGCGCTCGATCTCCAACTGCATGACCTCGCGGTCGATCACGTCGAGTTCCTGCGGCTTGGAGTCGATCTGCATGCGCAGCCGGCTGGCCGCTTCGTCGATCAGATCGATGGCCTTGTCCGGCAGGAAGCGGTCGCTGATGTAGCGGTTGCTGAGTGTGGCCGCCGCGATCACCGCGCCGTCGGTGATGCGCACGCCGTGATGCACTTCGTAGCGCTCCTTCAGCCCGCGCAGGATGCTGACCGTGTCCTCGACGCTCGGTTCGCCGACAAACACAGGCTGGAAGCGGCGCTCCAGCGCGGCGTCCTTCTCGATGTGCTTGCGATATTCGTCGAGCGTGGTGGCGCCGATCGCGTGCAACTCGCCGCGCGCCAGCATCGGCTTGAGCATGTTGGCCGCGTCCATCGATCCTTCCGCCGCGCCCGCGCCAATCAGCGTGTGCATCTCGTCGATGAAGAGAATGATGCGCCCCTCAGACTTGGCGATCTCCTGCAACACAGCCTTGAGCCGCTCCTCAAATTCGCCGCGATATTTGGCGCCCGCGACCAGCGCGCCCATGTCCAGCGCGACGACCTTTTTGTCGCGCAACGAGCTGGGCACGTCGCCTTTGATAATGCGTTGCGCCAGCCCTTCGGCAATGGCGGTCTTGCCCACGCCCGGCTCACCGATCAGCACCGGGTTGTTCTTGCTGCGCCGGCTCAGGATCTGGATGACGCGGCGGATCTCTTCGTCGCGGCCGATCACCGGGTCGAGCTTGCCTTTGCGCGCCTCTTCGGTGAGATCGCGGCCATATTTGCTCAGCGCCTCGTATTGCCCTTCCGGGTTATCGCTGGTGATGCGTTGATTGCCGCGCACCGCGGCCAGCGCCTGGATCGCGCCGTTGTAGTCGATGCCATGGCGCGCCAGAAGTTGCTTGACCTTGTGGCTGCTGGAGAGCATGGCCAGCAGCAGATGCTCGGTCGAGGTGTACTCGTCCTTCATGTTGCCGGCAATCTGCTGCGCGTCAGTCAGGATGTCGGCCAACGCACGGCTGAAGCCCACCTGCATCGACGCGCCTTGCGCGCGCGGCGCCGCGGCCAGCGCCTGGTCGATGGAGCGGCTCACACTGTCGATGTCCACGCCAACGCGCGCCAGCAACGACGGCACGACGCCGCCTTCCTGGTGGATCAACGCGTACAACAGGTGCTCCGGCTCGACTGTCGCCGCCCGGTTCTGCTCGGCCAGGTGTTGGGCTTCCAGCACCGCGGCCTGGGCCTTCTGTGTAAATTTGTCGAATCGCATTGTTGTCTTCCTCCTCTATCGTCAGGGAATACCGCCCTAAAGGCGATGTCTGCCCCTTATCGCACATTTTATGAAACGTTATCAGAGAAAGTATGACATAAGGAGATATGAGCAACATTGGCGAACTGTCAGCGTTGTGTTACACCTGCGCGCGCGAACGCCCCATCCGCAGGATTCTGCGTCTTCGCCTCTTTGCGTTAGAAATTATGTTCAGGTCAGCCGCGCCGGACTGAGCCATTGTCACGCGAGTAGCCGACGCCAGCGTAGAGGAGTTGAAAGCCGCTCCGCTGGTAGAGCCGGCGCGCGTCCGCACGCATGTCACGCACAGTCAGACCGACTTGAGGCATGCCGTGTTCGACGATCAGCCAGTGCGCGGCGGTCAACAGTAAACGCTGGCCATAGCCCTGGTTGCGCACGGTGGCGGCGACCGCGAGCAGGTCAATGTATCCCTCGCGCGGGCTGTCGTTGATCGACGCGGCAACATAGCCAAGACAGTGATCGCCGTCGCTGCACACGAAGAGGCAACGTTCGTCCTCTGCCATTTCCATGAAAGCATCGATGGCATGGGGGCTGTCGGGAAAGGCAAGGTGGTGGAGCGCGCGCACCTCGGCAGCATAATCAGGGGTAAAGCGCGCGGCCGGCGCGCCGTTAAGCGCGGGCAAAGCCGCCGCCGGTAGCACGTAGACTTGGGCGCCCTGTCCGCGCTTGAACCCCATGCCAAGATAGAAAGCTGCGGCGCGTTCGTTCTTCACATTGAGAAATGCATCGCACCGTTCGAGCGTGGGCAGGTCGGCTTGAAGCTCCTGCCACAAAGCATCGGCTGTGGCCAGGAAGTCGCCGCTCTCGACAAATGGCCCTTGCAGATAGCCGCGGCCTTCATCGACTTCGCAGCCCATCGCGCCGACGAGCGCGCCATTTTCGCGTGCGACGACGAAGTGGAGTGACTTCTGCTTTTGAAAAACAGCCACGATCTCACCGGCGTGTTCGCCGCTGTGCAGACATTGGGTGGACGGGTTGGCATTGTGGGTTTCGAGCAGCCGCGCCACCTCGGCAAAGTCGGCGGGAGTTATACGGGCAATCATCATAGCGATCGATGCTTCCCTTTCATCGAAAAGCGGGCGAAAAGCGAGATCGGACAGGTTGACAGGATTATACCAACCGCTGCACAAAAGCTGGGAAATGCAGCACGGGAAAGACGAAGAATTGTCGCCTTTCCCGTGGAATGTGAGCGTGCTGAGTGGGTGTATGAGGCTGGAAGCGCTTTGTCTACTGCAGATATCCTAGCCAGCGCTGCTGGATGCGCAGCATCATTTCCAATGTCTGCTCGGCGGCGCGCACACTGTGCACGACCGGGTCGACAAGCAGCGCTTGCAAGGCGGCCGCCTTTGACTGCGTGAGCACAGCTTCGGCGGTCAAATCGTGCACGGCGACTTGATTGCGCAGCAGGCCGGCAATCCCACGCGGGAAGCGGCCCAATGCGACGCCTTGCACACCGGCGCCATCGACCAGCGCGGGGACTTCCACCGCGATGTCAGCAGGCAGATCGTCGATGAAGCCACGGTTGGGCAGGTTGACCGCCAGCACCGCGGCAGGCCGCCTGGCCGCGATGCTCTCCAGAATTTCGGAGGTCACCCAATCGTCGCCAGAACCGCGCAACAATGTTTCCTCCGACACCTTCTGCGCCACCCAGATCTTGTAAGTGCGATAGAAGTCGAGGATGCCCTCGCTGTCCGCGGCCTCCCATGCCCACTGAATATACTCGCCAAAGTGCGAATCCACCGTGATCGGCAGGTAACCGAAACGCTCCAGGATCACCCGAAAGAGGCCACGCTCCGCCCAGGGGCGATGTCCAACAGTGGCGACATGCGCCGGCGGCATGCTCGGCAGCGCCCAGCCCAGCACGTTGGTGATGCGCTCGAAGTAGGCGGGCGCTTTGGCGCGCACGTCGGGATAGGCGTCGATGCCGGTGTCGTTGTAATGAATATTGAGCAGAACGCTGAAGTGGTTCAGGCCGCCGGCTTGGAAGCGCAGGTTGGCAAGAGGCGTCTCCAATATGTGCGGCAGGTGCGCGGGGAGCGAGGCCACCTCGTGGCAGATGCCCACCAGCTTCAAATCAGGATATTTGCGATATACGGTCGTGCAAATGCGGCTCATCGGATTGCTGAAGTTGAGCACCCAGGCGTCGGGGCAGATCGCCATGATATCGCCGCAGATGTCGAGAATGGGCGGGATAATGCGCAGCGCGTGAAACAGACCGCCCGGCCCGCCGTTCTCGCCGTAGACCTGACGGATGCCGTACTGCTGGGCGATGTGCCAGTCCTGCTCCCACAGGTCGAAGCGGTTGCCCACCTCGATCGAGATGATGCAAAAATCCGCGCCCTGCAGCGCGATCTTGCGGTCGGTTGTCACTTCCAGTGTATAGGGCAGGTGGTGTGCTTCGATGTGGTGGCGGCCAAAGGTTGCCGTGCGCGCCAGGGCCTCGGCATTGATGTCGTGCAGGCAGATCGTGCTGCCGGCAAAAACCTGGCTCTTGAGCAAGTCGCCCATTACCCCCAGCCCGAAATTGGCGCTGCCGGCGCCGATCAGGACAATTTTGTGCGTCATAGAGATCCCTTCTTATTCTCCCCAATCCATGGGCCACGGCGGCGTAAAATTGGAAGCCACCTCGACCGGACGGCCTGTTTGCAGCGACGTGCTGATCGCCCCGCAGATCTCGACCACGTGAGCAGCCTGCGCGCCGCTGGATCGCTGTGCGCGGTGCTCAGTGATGGCGTCGGCGATCTCGGCGACTGAACGTCCCCAATCCACGCCCTGGAAGGGTGCGCGCACATAGGGCACGGGCGCGTAGGATTCACCAAACGGAGAAAATTCCACGGCAGCGTGAAAATCCTGGAAGCTGCTCAGATAGAGCGAGCCCAGGTCGCCGTGAAATTCCAACCCTTTCTGCTTGCCGTGACCGCCGACATAGAAGTTGGTGGTCAGGCGCACGACCGCACCGTCGGCCAGCTCCACCGCGGCGACCACCCAGTCCGGCGTTTCGATGTGGAAGGGCGCGCCGTCCTGTGTGACGCGGTCGGGATGCAGCACCTTGCCGTAAGCAACGACGCGGCGCGCGGGTGCGAGAAAGGTCGTAACCAGCGTGAGCGGATAGACGCCGACATCGTAGAGCGCGCCGACGTCATAGAAGGGGCCGGGATTGGGATGCCAGGATTCGATGCGCCCCCAGTTTACCTCACAATAGACCACGCGCACCTTGCCTAATTGGCCGGAGCGGATCGTCTTCCACGCGGTCTGCTGCGCCTCGCCCATGTACGTGATGGGCGAGCAGCTCAGCCGCAGCCCGCGCGCGGCCGCCAGGTTCACCAGTTGCTGGGCCTCGCCATAGCTCATCGCCAGTGGTTTTTCGCTGTGCACGTGTTTGCCCGCCTCCAAACACTGTGTGATGACGGCGGGGTGAGCGTGATGAATGGTCAGGTTGACGACCAAATCGATGGAAGGATCCGCCAGCATTTCGTCCAGGGTCGCATAGGCGCGACCGCCATACTCAGCGGTGAGGGCGCGGGCGCGTTCCGAAAAGACATCGGTGGCGCCGGCCAGTTCGATCTGTGGATAGGCTTGCATGGTCTTGGCGTAAGGCCCGGCGATGTTGCCACAGCCGGCAATGGCGACGCGTAGAGGGTGTGTGGTCATAGATCGTCTCCCAGTCCGATAATGGAGTTTTGAATAAAATTGATAAATGTGTGCGCGTGGAACAATCTGCAAAGTTGTTCCGCCCCATCAGTATGCCAGGATCATGACGGAACAGAAAAGGTCGATCTGCGCCCGACGCCCCTGTCTCCACCGAAGAGGACTGGAACGAGAATCTCACACCAACTTTGGACAATTCGTTCCATTTTGGGTATACTAGCAAGACTAGAACCCATGTTCGACGCGTCCGGGCGTCCTGTTGCGCAGAGGAGTGTGCGCGAGACTTATGCCACCCATCCAAGTTATCAGCGAGTTCCAACCGACCGGCGATCAGCCGCAAGCAATTGCCCAACTTGCCAGCGGCATCCAACAAAACATGAAGCACCAGGTGTTGCTAGGGGTCACTGGCTCGGGCAAGACCTACACCATGGCGAAGGTGATCGAGCAGGTGCAGAAGCCGACGCTGATCATGGCGCACAACAAGACGCTGGCCGCCCAGCTTTACGCGGAGATGCGCGAGTTTCTGCCCAACAACTCGGTTGAATACTTTGTCTCCTACTACGACTACTACCAGCCCGAGGCGTACATCCCGCGCACCGACACCTTTATCGAAAAGGACGCGCAGATCAACGAGGAGATCGACCGCCTGCGCCTGGCCGCGACGAGCGCGCTTTTCAGCCGCCGCGACGTGGTGATCGTGGCCTCGGTCTCGTGCATCTACGGCCTTGGCAGCCCGCAGGATTACGGCCGCGTGGTGCTCCACCTGCGCGTGGGCGAGATGGTGCGCCGCAACCAGGTGCTGCGCCACCTTGTGGAAATTTACTATGACCGCAACGACAACTTCTTGCAGCGCGGCCGCTTCCGCGTGCGCGGCGACGTGCTCGAAGTGCAGCCGGCTGACCGCGAGAGCGCCTATCGCATCAGCCTGTGGGGCGACGAGATCGAACGCATCAGCGAGATCAACACGCTCACCGGCGAGATCATCGCCGACCACCAACAGGTCGATATCTTCCCGGCCAAGCACTTTGTCACACCGCAAGATCGGCTCGCAGAAGCGATCGAGGATATTCGCAAGGAAATGGAAGAGCAGGTCGCCATTTTCGAATCGCAGGGCAAGCTGCTCGAGGCGCAGCGCATCCAGCAGCGCACCAACTACGACATCGAGATGATGCGCGAGGTGGGCTACTGCAACGGCATCGAGAACTACAGCCGGCCGCTGGCGGGGCGTCCGCCTGGCTCCACCCCGTGGACGCTGCTCGACTACTTCCCGCCCGACTGGCTGCTGATCATGGATGAGAGCCACATGACCGTGCCGCAGGTGCGCGGTATGTACAACGGTGATCGCGCGCGCAAGGAAGTGCTTGTCAGCTATGGCTTCCGCCTGCCGAGCGCGCTCGACAACCGGCCGCTGATGTTCAGCGAGTTCGAGGAGCACCTCAACCAGGTGGTCTATGTCAGCGCCACACCCGGCCCCTACGAGAAAGAGCATGGCGAACAGATCGTCGAGCAGGTGATCCGCCCGACCGGGCTCATCGACCCGGTGGTGGAGGTGCGACCGACCAAGGGGCAGATCGACGACCTGGTGCGCGAGATCATACGACGCACGGCTGTGGGCCAGCGCGTGCTGGTGACGACGCTGACCAAGCGCATGGCCGAAGACCTGAGCGAGTATCTGGCCGAACTGGCGATCAAGGTGCAGTATCTGCACAGCGAGATTCACACCATCGAACGCGTCGAAATTCTGCGCGACCTGCGGCTGGGCGTCTTCGATGTGGTGGTGGGCATCAACCTCCTGCGCGAGGGGCTGGATCTGCCCGAAGTGTCGCTGGTGGCGGTGCTCGACGCGGACAAGGAAGGCTTTTTGCGCAGCGGCAGCGCGCTGATCCAGACGATCGGTCGCGCGGCGCGCCATGTCGAGGGCAAGGCGATCCTTTACGCCGACGTGATGACTGACTCGATGCGTTTTGCCATTGACGAGACCAATCGCCGCCGTGCGATCCAGGAGACGTACAACCGCGAGCACAACATCGAGCCACAGAGCATCGTCAAGAGCATCCGCGATCTGACCGACCGTGTGCGCGTGATGGCCGAGAGCAAGCCCGAATACAAGGTGATGAACGACGGTGGCCGCAGCCAGGTGCTCGATGTAACGCCCGAACAGTTGTCGCCGGAGGATCTGGCAAAGCTGATCAAGTCGATTGAGCAGGAAATGAAGGATGCGGCCAAGGCGCTGGAGTTCGAGCGCGCGGCCACGCTGCGCGACCAGTTGGTGGAGCTGCGGCGCATCGAGGTGGAGCGCAGGGTGGGGGTGTAGCCCCTACTAATGGGTCGTCACTCTTGTATAACTCTATCGCGGGGATGCAAACGTAACATGATATTCGTACAAGGATGAGCCATGACAACCAAAACTATTCGGGTGACATTTTCCGATGGTGTACGCGGCGTGCGCCTGACAAGCGACGTCCGGTCTTGATACTGACACGCGATTCAGCAATTGCAAAGCTTACAGGCAGTACAGTTGCACCTGTCACCACCACAATTCGCATGTCGGCCACCCAGGTTTTGCTCAGTCCAAAGGACGATGGTGTGCTGCACACGTCAGTTGTCAATCTTGACAATATTCAAACGATTGAAAAATCAACCATTGATTCACGAATTACAACTCTTTCTCCTGCGCGCATGCGTGAGGTAGAGGAATCTCTCTGTTTCGCAGTGGGGATTCGCTGGATGACTCCGTAGAAGACAAAAAGATGAAGCGAGCAATTTATGGCTCAACCTAATGGGACCAGTGGCGCCGGCTCAGTGAACGGCAGCAACGGCGCGAGTGAAACGAACATCGGGGCTGTACGCGCCGCCGACATCACCCAGGAGATGCAAACCGCGTACCTCGACTACGCGATGAGCGTGATTGTGGCGCGCGCGTTGCCCGACGTACGCGACGGGCTGAAGCCGGTGCATCGGCGCATCCTCTACGCGATGTGGCACGACCTGTCGCTGACCCACGACAAGCCGCACAAAAAGAGCGCGCGTATCGTCGGCGAGGTGCTCGGCAAGTATCATCCGCACGGCGACACCGCGGTCTACGACGCGATGGTGCGCATGGCGCAGCCCTTCAGCCTGCGCTACCCGCTGATCGACGGGCAGGGCAACTTTGGCAGCGTCGACGGCGACAACGCCGCGGCCATGCGCTACACCGAAGCGCGGCTCGCCCGCCTCGCCGACCTGATGCTGGAAGACCTGGAAAAAGACACCGTCGAATGGCACGAGAATTTCGACAACACGCTGCGCGAGCCAGACATCGTGCCCGCTGCGCTGCCCAATCTGCTCATCAACGGCTCCAGCGGCATCGCCGTAGGCATGGCGACCAACATCCCGCCGCACAATCTCGGCGAGATCGTCGATGCCCTGGTCTTCATGATCGATCGCTTCGACAAGGTCGATGAGATCACCGGCGAAGAGTTGATGCACTTTGTCAAGGGGCCGGATTTCCCTACCGGTGGCATTTTGTATCGCTATCGCGAAGAAGGCAAGGGCGAGGACGACGCCGACGCCATTGCCCAGGGCTATGCAGTGGGAAAATCGCGGCTGATCATCCAGGCGAAGGCGCATTTCGAAGAGATCAGCCGCGGACGCACGCGCATCGTCATCACCGAGTTGCCCTATCAGACCAATAAGACCGCGCTGATCGAGCGCATCGCAGACCTGGTGCGCGATGGCAAGATCGAGGGCATCGCCGACCTGCGCGACGAATCCGACCGCACGGGGATGCGCGTTGTCATCGAACTGACGCGCACGGTCGAACCGAAAGATATCCTGGCGGACCTCTTCAAATACACGCCGCTGCAGCAGACCTTTGGCATGCAGATGCTGGCGCTGGTTGATGGTCACCCACGCCTGCTCAGCCTCAAGCGCATGTTGCAGCTTTTCATCCAGCACCGCCAGGAAATTATCCGCCGCCGCTCCGAATATGACCTGCGCAAAGCACGCGACCGCGCGCACATCGTCGAAGGCTTGTTGCGTGCGCTCGACATCCTCGACGAGGTGATCCAGACCATCCGTCGCAGCCAGAACGTCGACACCGCGCGCAACAACCTGGTGAGCAATTTCAAGTTTACGGTGATTCAAGCGCAGGCGATCCTCGACATGCAACTGCGCCGGCTGGCTGCGCTCGAACGGAAAAAGTTGCAGGAAGAGTACAACGAACTCAAGCAGCAGATCGCCTATCTCGAAGATCTGCTAGCCAACCCGCATAAGATGCTCGGCGTCATCAAGGACGAACTGCTGGCGATCAAGCAGGAGTTTGGCGATGCACGGCGCACGCAGATTGTCGACCGCACCAAAGGCACGTTGACTACCACCGATCTGCTGCCCGACCAGACCGCATGGGTGAGCGTCGGCAAGAGTGGCGACTTGCGCCGCCAGGCAGTGAGCAAACCTAGCATCGCCACCATGCGGCAGATCGGCAAGGATAGCCAGGTGGCGCTGCTTACGGCCAACACGCGCGACTATCTCTACGTTTTCAGCAAGGATGGCCGCTGCAGCCGCATCGGCATCCACGAGATTCCCGAGAACAGCGGCAAGAAGGTCTCCGACCTGACCGGGTTCATGGGGCGCGATGCGATCACCGCGGCCGTCGTTTTGCCGCGCGAGCGCAACGGCGACGACCGCGACTATCTCTTCTTTGTGACCGAGCAGGGCATGGTCAAGCGCGTCAGTGTGGTCGATGTCCAGTCGAACACAGGCAGCGAGTTTGCGGTAATCAATGTGGAGGACAAGGATCGCCTGCTGTGGGCGCTGCTCACGCGCGGCCATCAGGAGGTGATCCTGGTCAGTGCCCAGGGACAGTCGATCCGTTTCGCTGCGGAAGATGTGCGCAGCATGGGGCTGGCCGCAGGCGGCGTCGGCGGGATGAAGCTCAAGAAAAAGGATCGGATCGTCTACGCCGGCGTGGTTGATTCAAACGGCGAGCTGCTTACGGTCACGGCCGCGGGCTTTGGCAAACGGTCGCCGCTGGCCGATTACAGCCTGCAAGGGCGCAACGGCGGCGGGATCGTCACCCACAAGATCAACGACAGGACAGGCGAGATAGTGGCCGCGCTGGTGCTGCCGCCCAAAGTCGAGAATTCGTGGCTGGTCTTTGTCACTGCACGAGGCAGCGCCAAGGCAGCGCTCACGGTCGAGACGCCGGTCATGGGGCGCAGCGTATTGGGCAAGACAATCCTCGAACTTTCGCCCCAGGATAGTTTGGCGGCGATCTGGCGGCCTGACGTCGGTCTCCAGGATGAGGAGCCGCCAATCGACCCGCGGCCAGCGGAGAAGGCGCCACGGCCCGCGCCGCCGCCTGCCACTCCCCAGAAACCGGTGACCGCACCGTTGCAATTGCGCAGGGTGACGCCGGTCAAAGCTGCGGGAAAGCCGGCCGGCGCCGATACGCAGAAGGCGGACGCCACACCGACCACGACGAGCAAAGCGCCTGCCCGCCCAAAAACGGCTTCCGCTGCGCGCAGCGACAAAGCGGCGTCGACAAAAACGCACCCTGAAACAGCGGTTCCCGCACAGACGGCGGCAAAGCCAAAACCTGACCGCGGCGAAACCAAACAGCCGTCATCCCGCACGCCTGCCACGGAGGCCAGACCTGCGCAGCCGGCTGATGGAAAGACAGCGACATCTGTCCCCAAAACACCTGCCAAGTCGCGCGCGCTTCGCACCACTCCGTCGCCCCCACCTGCTGAAGCCGGAGCCAGCGGCGCGCCCATGACGTTCGATTTTATCGACGACATGACAGAAACGACGCCAGCCAAAAAACCGCCGGCCCCCAGTAAGTTGTCAACCGTAGTGAGTGTTCCCAATGCGCAGGCCAAGGCTGCCAAGAAGAAGCCGGGAAAGTAGAAGCGGAGGATGACGCGGATTGAGCAGATTTGCACGGATAAGAAAATGATCCGCGCAAATCCGTTTGATGCGCGTCATCCGCATGCCATCCCTTATCCAATCCCCATCCCCACGACCAACGCCAACAACAGGCCGCCAGCGACGACGCTGCCTAATTGCCCCGCGGTGTTGGCGCCCATTGCATGCATAAGCAGGAAGTTGCTGTAATCCTCCTCTTGCGCCACCTGCGCGGCCAACCGGCCTGCCATCGGGAAGGCGGAGATGCCACACGCGCCGATCAGCGGGTTGATCTTGCGGCCTGATACTACATACATAAATTTGCCAAAGAGCAGACCCGCCACGGTGTCTATCACAAAAGCGAAGAGACCTAACGCCAGCACCATCAATGTCTGCCACTGAAAACCGGTGACTGGATTGTAGAGAAAACGATCAGCCGTCATCGTCGCGCCGATCGCCAGGCCCAGAAAAAGCGTCGCAATATTGGCGATCTCATGTTGTGCGGCAAGGCTGAGCCGTTCAACCACCAATGCTTCGCGCAGCAAATTGCCGAGCATCAGGCTGGCGATCAGCGGCGCGGCCGCGGGCGCCAACAGGCTGATAAAAATCGTGACCGCAATCGGAAAGATCAGCACCGCGGCGCGGGAGACCGGGCGAGGCGCATACGCCATGTGCACGCGCCGCTCGGTGGAGGTGGTGAGCAGCCGCATCAACGGCGGCTGAATGATCGGCACCAGGCTCATATAGGAATAGGCCGCGACGGCGATTGGGCCGAGCAGTTCTGGTGCAAGCTGGGATGCGACAAAAATGGCCGTCGGGCCATCAATGGCGCCGATCACCCCGATGGCGGCGGCTTCATTCATCGGGAAGCCGAGCAAAGCGGCCAGCAGCAGCGTCGCATAGATGCCAACCTGACCGGCGGCGCCCATCAACACCAGGCTGGGTTGCGCCAGCAGCGGGCGAAAGTCGATCATGGCGCCCACGCCAATGAAGATCAGCAGCGGAAAAAGCTCGGTGGCAATGCCAAATTCATAAATCGTAGCCAGCCAGGAGCCGGGCGTGTAGGCCGACATGCCGAGGTTGGCAAAGAGGCAGCCGGCGCCGATCGGCAGCAGCAGCAGCGGTTCATAACGCCGCACAATCGCCAGGTAGATCAACAGCGCACCGACCGCCAGCATAACGGCGTTTGCCCAGGTGAAGGCGCGCAGCCCTTCTGTCAAAACTGCAACGAGTTGTTGCCCATCCATAGTGGTCCTTTTCGCACTTATTGAGCGCCACGGGCGCGCGGATGTCTCGTCCGCGCGCCGTCAGCGCAGACGGACCAGCGGTTGGCCATAGTTGACATGATCGCCGACAGCCACGAAGACCTCTTCGACGACGCCGGCGCGCGGGCTGCGCACCGGGTTGTTCATCTTCATCGACTCGATCGTGCAGAGCAACTGACCGGCCTCGACTTTTTCGCCGGCGCGCACAGCCACGACGAGGATGTCGCCCGGCAAGGGTGACGTCATCGTTTCCACCTGATCGCCAGACGCTGGCGCGGCGAAAGGTTGTTGCCGCGCACCCACGTCGGCCATCGGATCCTCTTGCACCGGGGGCAGGGTAGCGACCACACCGGCTACTTCCTCGGGCCATACAGCAAAAAGTTCACCATCGACCATAGCCTGGATCGGGCGGCTGTTCAGGTCGCCGATCTCCACCTCGTAGAGTTGTCCATCAACCTGCACACGCACTTTCATGCTGTGTTTCCTTCACTTATTGTCTATCCAGAAATTTCTGCGGAGCAACTTGCTGGATGAGCGCCGCATCGCACACCGGCAACCAATTCCTGGATAAAGACTTTGCGTCTGTCCAGAAAGTCCTGGATGCACTCTTATCGTTGTGGTGGGGTGCGATGGAAAGCGCCGGCGCGGCGGCTCAATGCATTGCCGCGGATCGTAGCTTGCCAGGGAGAGAGCGCACCTTGCGCGGGCTCTAACAGCGGCGCCGCCGTGCTGCGTTCTGCCTGGAGCGCCAGCGCGACGGCTACGCCGATCACGGCGGCGCCACGGCGCGCGGCATGATTCAGGTCGTCGCCGCCGGCTATCATGGCCGGCAGGCCGGCCTGGGCTGGCAGTTCCCGGTGGGCGCGCGGCGGCGTGACGCGCACCAACGCGGCCATCAGCCCCCACATGACGATCAGCACGGCAAAGATCAGGCCGATGCCGATGCCGCTGATGACTAATGCTTGTTGAACAGTGGTCCAATGTTCCATCGTCTACTATCCTCAAGAATGCATTGCCAGTAGCATTGCGGACGAGACGCCCGCGTGCCTGATGCTATGCCGGCATGTTGCCGTGTCGCCGCGCCAAGGGTACGATGGCTTTCTGACGCAACGCGATCAGCGCGCCGATCAGCCGGGCGCGCGTCTCCCTGGGTTCGATCACCTCGTCGATGAAGCCACCTTCAGCCGCAGTGTACGGGTTGAGGTAACGCTCACGATATTCCTCGGCATAGCGAGCACGCGCCACATTTGGGTCGGGCGCTGCTGCAATTTCCTTGCGATAGAGAATGGCAGCAGCGCCCTCGCCACCCATGACCGCGATTTCGGCGCTTGGCCAGGCCAAAGTGACGTCGGCGCCAAGCTGTTTGCTGCTCATCACCACGTACGCGCCGCCATACGCTTTGCGCGTTACAACGCTGAGTTTGGGCACGGTTGCAGTCGAGTACGCATAGACGATCTTGGCGCCGTGGCGGATGATGCCGTGATATTCCTGATCGATGCCAGGCAGAAAACCCGGTGTATCGACAAAGGTGACGAGCGGGATGTTGAACGCATCACAGAAACGTACAAAGCGCGTGATCTTGTCCGAGGCGTCGATATCCAATGCACCCGCCAGCACTTCCGGTTCCTGGGCAATGATGCCGACCGGCTGGCCAGCCAGCCGCGCCAGCCCAACAATGGCGTTGCGGGCAAAGCGTTCCTGCACTTCCAGAAACGAGTGTGCATCGACCACGTGTTCGATCACCGCGTGCATGGAGTAGGGCTGCCGTGGGTCGAGGGGAACAATGCTGTTCAGTATCTCGCCTGCATTGGGCAACTCGACGCCTGGCGCTGACAAAAGGGGGTTTTCAAGGTGATTGGAGGGTAGATAGCCCAGCAGACGCCGCGCCAGAGCGATGGCGTGCTGTTCAGTCTGTGTGACAAAATGCGCCAGCCCACTGGTCGAGATATGCATGCGCGCGCCGCCAAGTTGTTCGGCGTTGACTTCCTCGCCCGTGACCGCGCGGATCACTTCAGGGCCGGTGAGAAACATATAGGATTGGCCTTCGACCATCACCAATAGGTCGGTCAGCGCCGGCGAATAGGCCGCGCCCCCCGCGCATGGGCCCAGCAACAAGCTGATCTGCGGGACGATGCCGGAATAGAGTGCATTGCGGCGGAAAATCTCGGCATAGCCGCCCAGACCATAGACTCCTTCCTGAATGCGCGCGCCGCCCGAATCGATCAGCCCAATGATGGGTGCGCCAGACTCCACCGCGCGATCCATGACTTGGCAGATCTTGCGGCCGTGCATTTCGCCGAGCGCGCCGCCAAAGACCGTGGCATCCTGCGCGTAGGCAAAAACTGTGCGTCGATGAATAAGTCCAAAACCAACCACAACGCCGTCGCCGGCGAAATGCTCGTCCGCGTCGGCGCAGCGCGCGGTGGCCAACATGCCCAGTTCCTGGAAGGTATTGGCATCGAACAAAAGCGCTAAACGCTCGCGCGCGGTGCCTTTGCCCTTGGCGTGCTGGCGTGCGATTCGGCCGGCGCCACCGGCCTCAAGCGCCTGCGCGCGACGTTTGCGAAGTCCAAGGATCCTTGGATCGTCTGTTGACATCGGATCGCTCCTGGTGTGTGGGGGGGCGAGCATAGGTTAAGTGAAGCGTGCGACGGGGAGAATCGCCAGCGCCAGTTTAGTAGGTGCGTCTCACGACGAACTCACATAATCCCTGCAATGAATGCCGATAAAAACTGTCCGGCAGGGCGGCCAGATTGTCGACAGCGCGACGCAGAAAGATACGCGCTTCTTCGCGCGCGGCCTCGACCGCGCCGCCCGCGCGCAGGTCTTGCACCAGGCCCGTCACAGCCTCATGCCAGGCGGCGCCATCCCCATTGTCGACTTCAACCTGGGCGGCCTCTAAAATGGCAATCACTGAAGAGGCATCGCTATGCTGGTGTAGATAATGGAAAAAGGGTAGCGTCAGTGTGCCCTGGCGCAGGTCGCTGCCCGCGGGTTTGCCCAAAGTTGTCTCGTCGCCAATAAAATCCAGGATGTCATCGACGATCTGAAAGGCCATGCCAAAGTTGTAGCCAAACTGATACAGATCGGCGATGCGCTCTTCTGGCAGCCTGGCAAGCACAGCGGCCCCCTGCGTGGCCGCGCAGAACAGGCTGGCGGTTTTGGCATAAATGCGCTGATAGTAATTATCTTTTTTCTGGACAAAATTATAGCGATCTTTCAGCTGGCGCAGCTCGCCATCGACGATGGTGCGCAGTGTATCGCTGAAGAGTTCAATCACGCGCATATTCTGTGTTTCAGCCGAGAAGCGCGCGGCTGTACCGAAAAGATAATTGCCGGCAAGCACGGTCGAAACGCCGCTCCAGCGCGCATTCAACGTTGGCGCACCGCGACGGAGCAAGGAGCCATCGATCACGTCGTCGTGGACGAGCGTGGCCGTGTGCAACATTTCCACGGACGCGCCCAGGGCGATCACCGCGCTGTAGCGTGGCGTCCCCTGCATGCCGCCATTCAATTCCGCGGCCAACAAGGCGAGTGCGGGGCGCAGCCGCTTGCCGCCACTGCCGATCAAGTTGATGAATGCATCGGCCAACGGGGCGAACAGCGCGGAATCGACGCCGCACAATTTTGCTTCCACTTGGCGCAGCCCCGGTCGAATCGGTGCAAACAACGCATTTACATCCAGCACGCTACTGGTCTGTGATGTCATTTCGACGACGTTTGGCCGTGCAGTCGCATCCATGAGCTTGCTATGGAAAGACTGCGGCATAATGGGTTGAGAAATCAACACCAAACCGATCCTCCAAACCATAAAACCTGAGAGCCGTTGCACTCGTCTGCGCGGCGACTTGCGCCACGGTCAGACCGCACAATCTCGCGATTTGTTCGCACACCAATGCAACATAGCCGGGCGTGTTGCGCTGCCCACGATAGGGATGCGGCGTGAGGTAGGGAGCATCAGTCTCCAGCATCAGCCGATCCAGGCGTAGGGTCGGAACCAGCGCGTGCAGGGCGTGAGCGTTACGGAAGGTGACTGGCCCGCCAAGACTAAGCACGAAATTCCAGTCATAAGCCTCTTCGGCCAGCGCCAGCCCGCCACTGTAGGCATGAAGCACGCCCGCATAAGGACGTTGCGCCAGGCGGGAATGCTGGAAAGCGGCGCTGTGCACCCAAGTGCGCAGCACATCGGCGACCGCGTCATTGGCGTCGCGGCTGTGAATGATCACGGGCAACCCGAGTTCGGCAGCCAAGCCAAGTTGGCGAGCGAAAGCGTCCTGCTGCACCGCTGCCGCCACTTTGTTCCAGTAGAAATCCAACCCAATCTCGCCGATCGCCACAACTTTTGGATGCGCGGCCAGATGGCGGAGGCTGGCGAGCGTGTGGTCGTCAAACTGGTCGGCGCTATTGGGATGGATGCCGACTGCCACATAGAGTTCTTCGCTGGCATCCGCCAACTCGATAGCGCGGCGACAATGCTGGAGGTCGATGCCTGGATTTACGATCAAGCCTACACCGGCCGCGCGCGCCTGCGCCACCACCTCATCGCGATCAGCATCAAACTGATCCAAATCTAGATGGCAGTGGCTATCAACCAATGTAACCGGACTAACCCTGGACGTTCTCTGCACAAATAATCCCTAAAATAGGCTCAAACCCTATGCGCAATCGTTTGTTCATTTTATCACAGACGCTTCTCGCTTAAAGTAGGTCAGATTGCACAAACCCTCACCATGCATAGCGACGGCTATCAATCAGTATACCAGCTTTGCCGCAGCTCGCCGACTTTTTACCCTATTTCAGACCCCTGCCAGGGTGCGGCCATCGGCCAGAATGGCCGGCACCGCCTGTTGATCGGTTGTTTCGGTATAGACGCGCAACAGCGGTTCAGTGCCCGAAAAACGCACAAGCAGCCAACCGCCGTCGTCCATCAAAAATTTATAACCGTCGGTCGTGACTAGATCCAGGACGCGGTGGCCGCCAAGCGTCAGGTTTGTAATATCGAGATTGTCAAGACGCCGCCGGGCAGCCGCCTTCAACGCGTTGTCGGTCAGGCGCACGTCGATGCGGTCGTAGTAATGCGCGCCCACCTTGTCGAAGACCAGTTGCAGCAATTCGGTCGGCTGCTTGCCCGTCCGCACCATGAAGTCCAGCAGGTACAGATTGGACAAGATGCCGTCGCGCTCCGGCACATGGCCGCGGAACGCATAGCCGCCGCTTTCCTCGCCGCCGATCATGGCGTCATGCTCGATCATGGCCGGGGCCACATATTTGAAGCCGACGCCCGTGTTGACGACCGGCACGTCGTAGAGCTGGCCCAGTTTATCAAGCATGGTGGTGGTGCTAAGGGTTTTGACAATGGCGCCGCGCACGCCGCGCACTTCGAGCAGGTAATAGGCCAGCATGGCGTAAACGCGCAACTGATCGACAAATTGGCCGTTCTCATCCCCAAAGCCGCAGCGATCAGCGTCGCCATCCAAAATGCAGACACAGTCCGCGCCTACTTGCCTGGCGACCGCCAGCCCCGCATCGACATTGGGCGGGATCGGCTCGGGCCGGTTCATCTCTGGGAAGAGCGGGTTGTGTTCGGCGTGGACTTCGATCACCTCGGTGCGCCCACCCGCCAGGATTTCACTGAGCCAGCCGGCGCCGTTGCCCCACATATTATCGACGACAATTTTAAGCCCCGCGGCCTTGATGGGCGCGACGTCGATCAATTCAGCAAGATGCGCTAGATAGTCTGGCTTGGGGTCGAAATAGGCCACCTGGCCGGCTGCCAACGCCTCGGCCAAGGGCACGCGCTGGATCGCAGCTTCATCGTCGGCCGCTGGAATGCGCGCTTCGATCTGTTGCAAACCAGCCGGGGCAATCGCACCGCCATTTTCGTCACGCACTTTGAAGCCACAATCTTCGGGTGGATTGTGGCTGGCCGTGATATTGAGGGCAGCGATGGCTTGTTTTGCCTTGACGCTGTAGCTAATCACCGGCGTAGGGGTAGGGACGGGCGTCAGCAGCACCTGAAAGCCGTTGCCGGCCAGCACTTCACACGCGGCGGCCGCAAAGTGATTGGCGGAAAAGCGCCGATCATAGCCTACGATCACTGGCCCCTGTCGGCCCGTTGTTTTCAGATAGGCTGCAAAACCCTGCGTGGCGCGGCGCAGGTTGGTGTACGTGTAATCGTCGCCGATGCGGCCGCGCCATCCATCCGTGCCAAATTTGATGTCGCTCACTGTTTTATCCTTTCTCATCTATCATTTTCTGGCGGTTGTTTAGGGCGGGCTGTCTAGAGGATGATAGACGACAGTATAGCAGCAGTCCAAAACGGGTAGCAATATGCCAGCGGGTGGCGTCGCTCATCCCAGCTTGCCGCGACGGCGCGGCGGTGCGGCGTTGAGCGGCGGCGCGGGCTGAAGCGGCGCGCGCCGCAGGGTCTGTGCGTCGGGCGTCATTTCGCCAATCCACGAGCAAACCGGATTCATTCAGCGAAAACGGCTGGCTGGATCATGGTTTTACCCATAGACGTTAAGGCGCGTCTCGCTCAGCCCAGTGCGCGCCGTGCGCACGCCTTCGAGCAGCGCCGCGTGCAGGGCAGGGTCCCCGTTGCTGGCGATGATGTTGTTGTCGCGGATCGTCCATTCACGGCCCGCGTAAGTGGTCACCAGACCGCCCGCCTCGCGCACGAGCAGCGCGCCAGCTCCGATGTCCCACGGATTAAGCCACGCCTCCCAGTAGCCATCCGCCGCGCCCATTGCCACGTGCGCCAGATCCAGCGCCGCCGACCCCAGATTGCGCACACACGCGGTGCGCGGCATAAAGTAGGCAAACTCGGCGCCGTTGTTGTCCTGGGACTCGGCGCGATGGTAGGGAAAACCGGTGATCAGCAGCGCCCTGCGCAGCGTGGACGTCGAGCTGGTGTGCAACGGCTGTTCGCGGCCTGACGCTGCGCGCACATAAGCGCCGCCGCCTGGCCGGGCATAATAGGTGCAGTCCAGCCCGATGTGATAGGTCACGGCAAGCAAGGTGGTCAAGCCTTCCTGCAACGCAATGTTGACGGAGCAATAGGCGACATTATGTGCAAAATTGGTCGTCCCGTCGATGGGATCGACCACCCAGAAGTCATCCTGCGCCGGTGGTTGGTTGCTTTCCTCGCCCCATAACGCCACGCCCGGATAGAGCCGGTCAAGCGCCGCGCGGATAAAGTCTTCCGCGGCGACATCCGCGGCCGTGACCAGATCGATCTCACTGGATTTTTCGCGGATCGTCGCCTGTCCCGTCGCAACCATCCTGCGCGCCAGGTCGCCAGCGCCACGCGCCACTGCAATGACTAGATCCACGTCTTTTTGTTCGATGCGCATCAAGCATTCTTTCTTTCTCTGTCCAGAAGAGCAGGGGATGTGCGCTCCTGGCTGTCACAATTTTTAGTTGATCCATTGGCATGATACCACCGTTGAGTGGTTTGGTAGGAAGACAGAACTGCGGTATATTGGAACGAAACAAATGTTCCGATCACCTGAGCATCAGGAGTGCAATTACAATGGATATTACTTGGTACGGCCTTTCCTGTTTTCGCATTCGTGAAGGCGGGGTGACCGTTGTCTGCGACCCTTATGACAGGTCGATTGGCCCATCGCTTGCCAAAGTGCGCGCCGACATCGTCACCAGCAGCCATGATCGAGCTGGCCATAACGCGGTGGAGCGCGTCGTCGGTGAGCCGAAGGTGCTGACCGGACCAGGCGAATACGAAGTCAAGAATGTCTTTATCACCGGGCTGACGACCTATCACCGGCGCAGCGACGGTCAGCCTGCCGAGCGCAACACCGCCTTCTTCTTTGAGTTTGGCGACCTGACCATTGGGCATATGGGCGATATTGGTGAAGTGCCAGCGCAATCTGAAATCGAAGAACTCAACATCGGCGAGGTCGATGTCTTGATGGTGCCAGTCGGCGGCGGCGCCACCCTTGACCCGGCGCGTGCGGTGGAATTAGTGGGCATGCTGGAGCCGCGCATTGTCATTCCCATGCACTATCGGCATGACGGGCTGGCCGATGACCTGGTCGCACAGTTGGAGAGCGTGGAGAAATTTCTCAAAGAGTTTGGCGCCACGGCGATTGAACCGGTGGAAACGCTGAAGATTTCCAAGAGTTCACTGCCCGAAGAAACACAAATTCTGCTGCTGAACCCAACATTCTGAAAAATCTGAAAAATAAAAGAGGCGGGATGACATCATCCCGCCTCTTTTATTTTTTCTCCGGCTCCTCCACGAGCGCATGTGGATCGACGGGTTTTCGCCGCAGACGCTGCCGCCACGTGCGCCGCCAGGCTTTCCAGAAAACTGTTTCAAGCTGCCGCCATGTTTGCCAGAGCGCTGGCTCGCTTGTCTGATCTTGCAATTCGATCACAGGCTCGGCCCCGCTGAAACGGTAGCGAACGTAGGAATCCGTGACCTCACGCACATACGGCTCGGCCTCGGGCAGCACGCCACTGAGTGCGCGAGCATGTTCGTAAGGCGTGTGGCTGGTGCGTAGCGGCAAGCCGAGGCGCTGCGACCAGCGCTCCAACCGCTCGTAAACCTGGAGCGGCAACTCGGTGGTAAAGAGCGTCGGCCCGCTGTTGCGCACGCGCCAGATGAGCAGCGCACCGATCGGCGCCACGATCAACAGCGCCAGCAGCACCAGCCACCAGGACATGACAGGCGCGCCCGCGTTTTCCTGCGCATCCAGCAATTCCTCGCCAGTAAACTGAGGAGGCAGCTCCTCGGGGCCGCTCTGCGGCGTCGGCGCGGCCCCGGCATCTCCGGCTGCGGGCGTGGGTTCGGGCTGCTGGCTGTTTGCCGTCAATTCCGTGGGATCTTCGCCAGGCGGCCGTTCCAATGGGCTTTCGCCTGCGGTCGGCTCAAACTCGACCCAGCCATATTCCGGGAAGAAGACTTCGACCCAAGTATGCGCGTCTCGTTCGGTGACGAAATAGGCGCCGCTCTCCTCGTCAAACATCCCCTCGGCATAGCCGCTGGCCGTGCGCGCGGGGATGCCGGCCACGCGCAGCATCATCGCCATCGCGGTAGCATAGTAGTCGCAATAGCCTTCTCTGATATCAAACAGGAAATACTCGAGCGGATCGCGCCCCGCGGGCGGTGCAGAGATCGCATCGTTGTACGGGATCGAGCGAAGGTAGGCTTCGATGGCTTTCGCCTTGTCATAGGGCGTGGCGATGCCGGCGGTCAACTGTCGGGAAAGTTCGGCGACGCTCTCGGGAAAACCTTCGGGAATCTGCACAAAACGGTCAAGGATTTCGGGCGGATACTCCTGGCTGGCGTTCTGCAGATCGCGCACTGTGGCGTCTGTGGCCGCGCTCATCAGAACGTAGCGGTCGCCGTTGAACAATTCGCGATTGGTGCGAATCATCGTGAACTCGACCGGCGACGTTTCCGCGGGCGCGCCGGCAGCCGGGATCGCGGTGGCCCCGGCCTGGGGGCGCACTTGCGCGTCGATCTGCACTGTGGATTGCGCTACATCGGGCATGCCAAATAGCAGCGTGCCCACGGGCGCCAGCACGGTGATGGTCTGGCTGACCGCGGTGCGCGCGCGCCAGCTTGCGATCGGTGCGATCTGACCGGGGTCGTAACGCTGCATCTCGTCGGCTGTATTGAGCCAATTTCCTTCGGCGTAGGTGTCAAACACCACGGCGCGCCAGTAGCGCGCGCGCGCGGATTCTGCTTGAAAAACAGGCGAGTCATTGACGTTGCGTTCTCCGCCCAGCGTCAAGGAATTGCCAAACGAAGCGGCGACTTCCGCAGGCTGGCGGTTAAGCCCCTGATAAAGCCGCTGCACATTTTCGGCAGTTGACTCCCAGGTCGTGTTGATCGGCGTCAGCAAGGCGCGCATTTGTGGATTGCGTCCCAAACCGGGCATTACCCAGGCGACCAGCACCAGCAACGCCGCAAACAGGATGCCGTTGCGCAAGAAATCCCAGACAATGTCGGGCTGAAAATAGATGCGTTGCTCGCGCCAACGCAGTTGCTGTTCGGACAAATTGGTGCGCACGAGCAGCACCAGCGCCACCAGCACAAATGTCACCAAAAAGCCCAGCGTTGAATTCGGGGCGTAGTAGGTGTTGATCAACAGCACCACACCCGCGGGCGCCACCGCGCGCCAGGTGTATCCATAGCGAAAGATCGACCAGACGCCCAGGTAAGTCAGCCACCACACCAGAAAACAGATTTCAAAGACGAAGACATAATTGTCGGCGCTGGCCGAACGGCTGATAGCCGCATCCACCCAATCGAGCAGGCGCAGCAACACAAAATAGACGCGCGCCTGCAAGTCGCTAACCTGGGCGCTGTCCAGAAAGGGCGCGATCTGAGCCGTAGGCACAGTACGCGCCATCGAATAGAGAATCCAGGCCAAGCCGACAAACATACTGTGCGACAGGGCAAAAAAGCCATCGAAGCGGCTGAACGACATCAACAAGCCGAGTAAATAGGCGCCGGCTGTGACCGGGATGACGACGGCCAGATTGCTGACATGTCCAGCCGCATCGAGCGCCGCGGCCAGGATCAGATAAAGCAGGCCGGTAAGTATTGCCGCCAGCCAGTGGCCATCCTGAAAATAGACGCTTTCGCGATAGTGAAAGCGTCGTCTTGCAGGAGACGGTGGAGCGATCGTTTGCGTTGTCTGTGTCATGAATGCAATTGCTTTTACAATAATCGCCACAACAGGGCTGTCAATCCAAAAATTGCCGCCAGTGCAGCAAGCCCCGCTAACAAAACGCGTCCAGTGCTGAGCGCGCCTACCTGGACATTCAACATTTGCGGCGGGCTGGAGACAGTCACCAGCCAGGCGCGCGCCGCCTCATTGGTCGTGCCTGGCGTCGAAAGTGAGATGACCACCTGGCTGTCCTGCGCCAACGTGCGCCATGCGTGTGCGGTCGCACGATAATTGGCGGCGCGCAGCCGCTCCTCCTGGGACGCCTGCAAGGTCGCTGCGCCGGCGGCTCCAGTCGCATTGGCTTCAAATTCCGCGGCCTGACGGTCAAGTTGCGCGGCGATCCGTTGCCATTGTTCGCCAACTGTGCGCAGATCGATAGGCTGCGTCACCCGCACCTGCTGCCATACGCCATTGGTCTGCGTCTGAATCTGTGGCCCCAACTGGCCCAGCAGCACACGCAACAGCGCCCAATCTACGTCAGTGGGCAGGACGCGTGCAAGCTCCACGCCGTTCGACCCCGCCGGCAGATGCAGCGTCAGCTCGAATTGTGCCAGGCTCGCGCCGGCTGCAGAAACGCGGCGCACCTCCGGTTCCATCGCCCGCAGCGCAGGTGTGGTGCGCCAGTTCTGTACAACTGCCTCAAGCGCCGCTTGTGCATCTTCATTGCGCTCTTCGTTGGCGTCGACATTGACCTGCACCTCCACCCCGCGTGCAGACATCGTTGTAGAAACGCTCCAGCGCGCAAAGAGGTTTCGATACTGGGTAGGCGGCTGCAGCGCCGGGGATTGGATCAACTCGCCGGCGAGCGCCAGCGCGGTGGCGCGGTCGCCCTGTTCGATCAACTGTACAGCCTGCTGCACAACCAACGCCTGGCGCTCCTGTTCGAGGAAGTCGGCGCCACTGCCGCCGGCTGGCAGATCCTGAAGGCGCTCGATCAGCGCCAGCGCACCGGGGATGTCCCCGCTCCGGCGTAGATCGGCCAGCATGAGGCGCAGTCCGTCCACCTGCCACTGTTCCAACTCGCCGCGTCGTGCGTCATCGATCATCATGCCTTGCAATGCCAGCCCAGCCTCGACCATCATCGCCTGTGCGTCATCGGCGTGGTCGGTGGCGGCCACGCGTGCGCGATACAACGCGGCCAGACCGGCGTGCAGATCCACCAGATCGAGCGCAGCAGCGCCGGCAGCCTCAGCTTGACGGATGCCTTCTGTGTACGCGGCCGCGGCCTGCGCCAGGAAACGAGCCTGCGCGGCGGCGTCGCCAAGCTCGGCGGCAGCACTTGCCAACTGGCGGTAGCGCAGCCCCAGCGCCGCGTAGCTGTCCGGGGCATTGCCGGTGGCGGCGGCGGTCAATTGCTGCAATTCCTGCCAGAAGGCAGGGGCAATGGCCTGAAACATGATGCGCACCGGCAAGTCGCTCTCAAAGAGCCATTCCAGTTGAATATCGTCGGTGGCAGCATAACGCCACGAATCTGGTGCGACATGCAGCCAGCTAGCGATGCTCGCTTGAAGGCCAGGCGCCAAATTAACGCGCACGCTGCGTTGGCCGCGCCACTGGCGCAGCAATTCAGTTGGATAGGCGATGCTGGTCAGCGCGCCAACACCCAATCCCCGACTGCCTGTCAGCACGATGTCGGTGCGTGCATTCGCAGGGATGGCAACCTGCACCGTAGTGCTGCCATCCTCGGCAACCGCGGGCGTCAACAGAACGCCGTCTTGCATCAGGGTCAGAGCGAAGGGTGTGGCTCCGTCGATGATAAGCGGCGCCAAAATGTCCTCTTTGCTCTCATTGCGAATGTCGAAGGTGGCGTCGATGCGTAGCAGTGGGGCGCCCTGGTCATCGACATCCAGTGTAATCGTAGCCACGTGTGTGTGCAGGGTGGCAACTGTCGCCGCAGCAGGGCGAATGAGTGGGAGCGTGATCTCGCCGTTATTTGTTTCGGATTGAAACCGAGGGGCGGAAAACAAATGGCGCGGCAGAAAAAGTGTTCCAGCAATAACAAGCCAGACTAACATTCGAGGAAATACCCGCAATTGGCGACGAAGTTGCGTTTCCTTTCTGGTTCTGGTATCGTGCACGTTATTAGTTACACTCATTCTGCGCATGGAATCGGGCACAAATAAATATGGTCCGCCTATTGATGCAATGGGATATCAAAATGGGCCGCGAACAGGATTTCTCCGAGTTCGTCGTGCGTGAATTTGCCCCACGCCTCATGCAACTTGGCATTGAGCCAAGCGAGGTTCTGTATACCATGTACGGAGAAGGCCCGCAAATGCTGACGTTGGGTGCGGTCGAGAGCAAGGAGAAACTCCAGGAAATTCTGCAAAGCGTCGGCTGGAAAAAACTCCACGAAAAGCTATTGACCTACGTCACAAATTACAGCCAGAAGGCTGTATCAGACAATGGACGCAACTTTCAGCTTTGAGCGCACCTTTGCGTGACACTCGCCCGATCTGTCGCTTTGGCTTCTATTGTGCGCCGCGATTGCGCGCCGCCTTCATCCTACCTTTCCCCCCGCTTCCCGTGCTATCCACGTTGCTGGCGCAGCACCTACCCCGAGAGCCTTTGTCAGCAAAGTGTAAGTGAAAGCCGTTGATTCTGGATAGCTCGTCCCCTATAATCGCTTGTGACTAAGCGTACAGGGTTAGCTTCGTCATTACCAGTAATCGATTCAACAGTTAGTCAATTCAACAGTTAGTCAATTCAACAGTTAGTCAATTCAACATTGGAATCCGCTGGTTCAGAATGTTCAGAACAGACGCATACTTTCATGTGCCCGAAACCCGGTCAGGATATTTCCAGATGGAATTAACCCCGGCGAAGGTTGCCCTTTTACACACGGGGCAACATCCCAATGACAAAGTATTGCGCCTGTTAGCGCGATTCGACATCCAGGCCATTCACGTCAATGTATCGGCAACCGACCGACTTGACCCAGATCAGTTTGCCGACTGCGATCTGATTTTATTCGAAGCCTTCGACCATATCAGCAATGAAAACCAAGCTGCATTGAATTGGATTCGGATGGGGAGCCGGGCGCCGCTGGTGATGCTCACCAATGGTTTGCGTTCAGAGCGGACGATTTCCGGGCTGATGGCGGGCGCAGATGCGGTGATGTCGCTGACCATGTCGTGGGATGTCATTGTCGCACATTGCCATGCTCTGATCAGGCGTTGGCGGCTCGGTCAGAATACACCGGCGCGCGCATTCACGATCCAGCCACATTAGCATTCCACTTCTCCTCTGCGCAATTGCCATATTCTAGCAAAAGGCACATTACTCACAGAGGAACCAACAAAAAATACACTATTTATACGATCACCAGAATCGTTGCGTCCTTTAGCATAGATTCAACGGGGGTGAAGTTGTGGATTCCCACCTACAACTTCTTTGCCCGCGTTGCCCAACCGCTGAAAGGATGCAAACATGGCATTATACACCCGGAAGCTTAAGCTGCACGAACGCAAAATTCTCGAATCCCATCTGGACCTGCCTGAAGAAGATCTGCCTACGCATCGGCTACAGATCATCGTACTCTCAGCCGCAGGAAAGCGCGTGCCAGAGATCAGCGAAGAGGTGCACTTGCATCCAATCAACGTGCGGAAGTGGATCCATCGCTTCAACCGCTACGGATTAGATGGCCTGCGCAGCGGGAAGTCGCCCGGTCGGCCGCCGGTGTTCACGGACGAACAGCGCAATGAAATCGTCACAATTGCAAATACTAACCCTCGGCTGCTGAACTTGCACTATTCGCGCTGGTCGTTGCAGCGCTTGCGTCGCTACCTGCTCGACCATGACATCGTCGAGCACATCAGTGTTGAGACAATCCGGCAGATCATTCAATCGCAGGAGTCGACGGTCACTCACCGCTATGAACACGCTTTAGATTAAGCCTTCATCCAGAAATTGATTGCGGGGTTTCATGACGCCCTTCTGTGCGCCCTTCTGTGCAAAGGGTGCTTCGCAGAGATTTCAGAACGGACGCTGACAATGTGCAGTTGAGCCATTATCAGAATAATCAAATAGGGGTGTGCTATTGCAACGAAAAACGGCAACTGACAGTAGATTTCAAAAAAGGCGGTTCTGACGAGCCGCCTTTTTTGTACACATCATCTTAAAATCCTCTAACTTCATAACAGAGTCAGCCTATGCTATAGTGTCAGTCTATTACAACTACAAAACACGACCTGTGTTTCAGGTCATCTAACTTTGGACAGACGTCGTCACCTTGCAGAGGGAGCCTGTCCGTGAAAACCAAAACGAGCATCAAGAAGGGCAGAATGCTTCCATGAAAACCCGTTCGAGTGTTTCAATCCAATTTCCCGTATTATGGCTGATCGGCCTCTTGTCGCTGCTGCTGATGGCCGCGTGCGCACCGATTCAACTGCCAAGCAATGTGCCTGCGTCAGCGGCTGAAAATGAAGCGGTGGCCACCGAGGCGCCGACCGCTGAGTTGCTGCCTGTCCCAGACGAGACCTACAATGGCCTTCCGGTCGGCTTCACGCCGGAAGGCTTTCCTTTCCGTGGCGACCCCAACGCGCCAGTGACGATGGTCGAGTACAGCGACTTCCAGTGCCCGTTCTGTGCGCGCTATTTCGTGCAGACCGAACCGGCCATCAACGAGTCCTTTGTGCGTTCGGGCCAGGTGCAGGTGATCTTCCGCGACTTCCCGATCGTGGGGCTGCATCCCAATGCGCCGGCCGCGCATATTGCCAGCCTCTGCGTCGCGGACCAGGGCGCTTCGCTGTACTGGGCGATGCACGGCAAGCTCTTCCAGACGCAGGCGGAGTGGAGCAATGTCTCCGACCCGTTGCCCATCTTCGAGCGGCTGGCAACTGAGAGCGGCGCGGATGTCGATGCCTACAACACCTGTATGGAGAGCGACCAGGCCGCCAAGCAGGCGTTCATTGACGAAGCGATCGCCGAAGGGCAGGGCGCTGGCGTCTCCGGCACGCCTAGCTTCAACTTCCTGGGCGGGCCTGACGGCCAATACCTGCTGGTGGGCGCACAACCTTATGAGCAATTCGCCGCCTACATCGAAGCCCTGGCCGCGGGGGAGGCGCCATTAGGCGCTGAACAACAACAGCAGGCCGACAATGGCGCCGCGGCCGAGATTCCCTTCTGGGCGACGGCTGAAGGCTGGCAGCCCGACCCTGATCGCGCCGGCGCCAACATGGCGGGCGATTGGTATCGCGGCGATCCAGACGCCAAGGTCGTCGTCGTCGAGTTTTCTGATTTCCAGTGTCCATTCTGCCGCAAACATGTCGAAGAGACACAGCCTGCCCTTGATGAGCAGTTCGTTGACACGGGCGAGGTAATGTGGATCTTCAAGCACTTCCCACTACAGATTCACCCACAGGCGCCTGCGGCAGGCGCGGCCGCCGAGTGTGCGGGCGATCAGGGTAAATTCTGGGAGATGAACGAGTTGCTCTTTGGGAATGTGGACGCCTGGTCGATCAGCGACCCGACAGCGGTTTTCGCGGACCTGGCCGGGCAACTCGAACTGGATGTCGACGCCTTCACCGCTTGCTACAACGACCCGGCCACGGCCGAACGCGTCACGAGCGATATGAACGACGGCGGCCCCTTTGTGCAGGGGACGCCAACCTTTATCGTGCTGTTCAACGAAGAAGGACGCATCATTCCGGGAGCACTGCCGCTGGAGACCTTCTCGCAGGCGTTGCAGGAAATCATCGACCAGGTGCAGTAAAACTAGATCCTGGCAGCGTTAGCCCTTTACCAACGGCCGGGAAGCTTCAGAGCTTCCCGGCCGTTTTTTGTGCGATCAGCACTCATCCACCGCTTAAATAACGCCGGACATTCTCTTCATGTTCGGCGAAGGTGGTTGCAAATACATGGCGGCCACTGCCGTCCGGAATGGCGACAAAATAAAGGTAGTCGTGTTGCGCTGGGTAGAGAACCGCGCGGATGCTGCTCAAGCCTGGCGCGGCAATGGGGCCAGGCGGCAGCCCCGCGTAGAGGTAGGTGTTGTAGAGGCTGTCCACGCTGCTGTACTCTTCCAGGAAAACCGGCGTCTTCCACCATTGCTCAGCCGCAGGCTGATAACCCATCGCATATTGCACGGTCGGGTCGGCGTCGAGCCTCATGCCCGCGGCCAGACGATTCAGATAGACGCCGGCAATGGCTGGACGCTCCTCCGCTACCACTGCTTCACGCTCCACAATCGACGCCAGCGTCAGCACCTCATGCAGCGATAAGCGCGTGTCACCGGCTGCCTGCACTTCCTCAAAAAGCGGCAGCACGCGTTGGCCAAAGGTGTCCAACTGATGCGCCAACACATCGCGCGCGGTCGGTGCGGAGGCGGGGATCAGATAGGTGTCGGGAAACAGGTAGCCTTCCAGACTCGACCCCGCGGGACGCTGCTGCAAGAATGGGTAGCGGCTTGGATCGAGGCCCGTCAGGTCGCCTGCCAGCGCCATGTCGCGATAGGCCGCGCCTTCCTGCTCGCCGAGCAGACCGCGGCGGCTCAGATAGTCGGCGGTCTGTTCAAGACGCCAACCTTCTGGAATGGTGATGCTGATCGCAGCCGCCTGCGCGCGTGTCAGCGACTCCGCGATTTCGCGCAGGGTCATCGAAGGCGCCAGCGTAAATTCTCCGGCCGCGAGTCGATTGTCCAACCCGTTTGCGCGTACATACGCTTCGAAAAGCGTTGCATCGCGGATCAGGCCAGCCTGCTCCAGATTCTGCCCGATCGCGCGCGCGGGCGTGCCAGACGCCACCACAAAACGCGCCGGACGGTCGTCGACGCTTGCCGGTTTGTCGATCTCAGCCTGATTGGTGCGAAGATAGAGCTCCAGACCGGCGCTGCCGCCACGCGCACAGGCCGTCAGCGTGAAGCCTGCTCCCCAAATAAGCAGGAGCATCCAAGCAAGCCGGCGGAAAATTCTTTGGCGTCTCAATGCGTAGACACCTTTCCAACCGAGGACCTGGCGCCAAAGCGCGCGTCAAGTTCATAGAATTTGCGCAGCCCGTCACTCAGCAGCGTGCGCGGTTTGTATTTCAGCAATTGCCGCGCCTTGGTCAAATCGGCGACAAGATGTTGGATGCCGCCCGACGCTTCTGTGTTCTCGATAACGCTGGCGTGGGCGTGCATCGTAGCGGCGATCTGCTCGATGAGCTGCTGCATCGACGTTTCCTGCCCGCTCCCAACGTTGATAATTTCCTGATCGACGGCGCCAGCCGTGGACGCGCTGATCAAGGCATCCACCACATCGTCGATGTACACGTAATCGCGAGTCTGTTTTCCACCGCCGAAGACGATCACCGACCCGCGCCCGATGATCTGCTGCATGAAGAGTGGCACGACAGGCGCATGTGTGGGCGGCAGCGGTTGGCCTGGCCCATAGGCGTTGAAGATGCGCAGCGCCACGGTCTCAAAATTGCTCAGCCGGCCGATTGTAAAAAGATAGCGCTCCGCGGCCAGTTTGCTGACCGCGTAGGGCACCGCGGGATTGGGCGCCATCTCTTCTGTCACCGGCTGGTGCGCCTGGTCTCCATAGACGGTGGCGCTGCTTGCCAGCACAACGCGATGCACCCCGACATCGCGACAAGCTTCCAGCAAGGCAACCGTGCCGCCCACGTTAACATCGTTATATTCACGCGGATAAAGCACCGAAGCCGGCACGCTGACCAATGCCGCCAAATGAAAGACCACATCGACGCCTTGCAGCAGCGCCCAGAGCTTGGGCACATCACGCACATCGCCCCGGTTGAAGTTGACGCCCGCCGCTAGATTCGTGGGGTTGCCGCTGCTCAGGTCATCCAGCACCCGAACGCCCACCCCGCGCTGCGCCAACCGGTTGGCTAAATGGGCGCCGATGAACCCCGCGCCGCCGGTGATAAGAACTCGCATGTCTGATGAACTCCTTCTGAACCATACGTTCGACTGCCCTGACTACGCGCAGAGGCGAGTCGTCGGGAATGCTCCCAGCATAGCACAGAGATAAGGGAGAGCGAAGAACGAAACTGTCAGCGGCGCAGATCGTCCGGGTCGATAGAGCGGTTTGGCGGAGGATCGGGAAGGTCGTCGCGGCGGCTGCCTGTGCGCCCGGCAGTGGGGGCAGTGCGCGGCGCGCACGTCGTGAGATCGTTGTAGACGCGACAGGCTTCGACCAGGTTGGCCGCGGAGAAGTGGCCGAGCGTCCACCAACGCAACTTCGGCTCGCCGTCGAAAAGCATCTCGACGATTTCACCGGTGGCGCGCCCGCTCTCTTCTAGTTTCTGCACCTGACTTGCAAGCTGGATCAGATCGCCGATTTTGCCGAGCAGTTCAGGCAGCGGCGTGCGACGCACCGTGCCGCTGCCGGGGAACAGCCGCTCCGGGCGCAGCGACGCCAGCGTGCGCAAACTGCTGACGATGGCGAACATCTCGAACTCGGGCGCCCAGGCGACATCGCGCCCGCCGATGAACGCGTCGCCACAGAAAAGCCAGCGAAAGGCCGGCTCGAAGTAGCTGACGTGGTCACGGCTGTGTCCGGGCGTCTCGACCGCGCGCAGCGTAAATTGCGGCGTGCGGATACTATCTTCCACCTCGTCGAGCGAATGTGCACCAGAGCAGGCGCGCGGCTTGCCCCAGACCAGTTGGCGGTAGCGCTGCATCTCCAGACGTTCTGGATGCTCGATCAGAGGAAGCGTTTGCCGAGAAGCGTAGATCTTGACGTCCGGGAAACGCTGCAAAAGCGCGGCCAGCCCACCGATATGATCCTCATGCCCGTGCGTGATGGCGATCTGCTGGACGGGGACTTTGTCCAGCACGCGCACCAATTCGTGCGCCGTGCACAGCGGCCCGGCATCGATCAACAGCCCGTCAAGCCAGTAGGCCGCGGTCCAGTAGAGGGGTCGCCCCAGCAGCGCCCGCGCCATCCGTATCACTGTGACCGAACCATGTTGCTCTACGTGGATCATGTGCGCCTCGTCAACTACCCGAACACTGTTTCCTGCGCTTTTGCTAACTTTTTCATTCCGGCCTGCAACCGCCCCATGACCGCGTCTGGGATACGCGCCATGCGCCCCTCCAGATCGACGCAGATGTGGTCAGTGGCGCCGGTCATCAGGAGTTGGCCCGTCATCGCATTGGTGACCTCATAGTCGAAGCTGACCTGGCGGCTGCGCAGGTGGCGCATCGTCGCTGCCACCTGCACGGTGTCGCCGAAACGCGCCGGGGCGCGATACTCGCCGCGCACGCCGGTCACGGAGAAGTGGTGGCCGCCCGCGGCAAATTCGCGATACGGCATCTCGACCGCATCCATCCAGGCGACGCGCGCCGCCTCAAACCAGATGATGTAAACACTGTGATGCACCACGCCCATCGCATCCGTCTCGGCAAAGCGCACGGGAATCTCGAGCAAGAAAGTGGGCGCAGCAACTTCCCTAACGTCGTTTGTTTTCACTGTCGTCATACAAACGCCTGACCGTTATCCTCGCTACATGTGGATCGGATGACCTTCGACGGCGTGTGCAGCCTCCATGATCACCTCGCTCAGCGTGGGGTGGGCATGGACGTTGCGTGCGATCTCGGCCGGCGTGATCTCCATCATCTGCGCCAGGCTCAGTTCGGGCAGCAGCTCGGTGACGCCAGGGCCGACCAGATGC